>JACQED010000505.1 GCA_016200785.1 Chloroflexota bacterium | reverse complement strand
CTTCACCTTCGTGAGAGGTATTCACTCATTCATTTGCCGCTCGGCGAGAAAGGACTTGACACAGTGATAGCAAGCTTTGCTGATGGCTTATCGCCGATAGCAGATAGCGTATCGCAGATGGCTTATCGCTGATGGCCGATGTGCTATTCGCCATCCGCCATTCGCCATCCGCTACTTGCCGCCGCTCTTTCCGCCGAAGCCGCCCTTGGTGTTTTGCGGCAGGATCATCTCCACGTCGGAGTGAGGGCGCGGGATGACGTGCACCGAGACGAGTTCGCCGACGCGCTTGGCCGCCGCCGCCCCGGCGTCCGTCGCCGCCTTCACCGCGCCGACGTCGCCGCGCACCATCACGGTCACGAAACCGCCGCCGATGTACTCCGAGCCGATCAGCGTCACGTTCGCGGCCTTGACCATCGCATCGGCGGCCTCAATCGATCCGATCAGCCCTTTCGTCTCGACCATCCCCAACGCGATCATCGCTACATCTACTGGCATGTGTTCCTCCTGATTTCAGATTGCGGATTTCAGATTGCTGATTGAAAGATTACCCAAAGCCGATTTTGATCTTTGGAGTTTGGATTTTGAATCTGTCACCGTTTGAGTTCGGCAAGCACTCGCTGAACGATCTCGTCAATTCGATCCGGCGAGACATCTGAACTGACCGAGGCCATGCCGCCGGAAACCGGAGCGGCAGTGTCGCCCGGTTTCATCGCCGCGTCGGGCGGCGGGTTGAGTTCGTAGGCCAGCCGCTTCACGTTGAACATGTGCTGGACGGTGATGTTGTCGCCGGTAATCGCGCCGCCGATTCCACCCGGGCCGAGGGTCATGCTGGGCATCACGCCGGTGGTCAGCCCGGTCGCGCCGAGCGTGCCCATCGTGTTGACGACGATGCGAAAGGCTGGCTTCTCCAGCCCGAAGGCCATGATGACTTTTTCGTCTTCCGCGTGAATCACGAGCGAGTGGCCGCGCCCGCCGAAGTTGATCAGTTCGATGCACCGATCGCACCCGGCCTCCCAGCCGTCGGCCTCGTACCAGCCGAGGACGGTGGTGAGTTTCTCGCGCGACAGCGGCTCGTCGCGGCCCACTTTGCTCAACTTCGCAACGAGGATGCGCGCTGAGGCCGGCACGCTGAATCCTGCCCACTGTGCCAATGTCTGCGGCGACTGCCCGACCGTCTTGGCGTTGATCCCCCCATCCGGGAAAAACAGCAAGCGCCGCAGAGCGTTCGCCTGTTCCTCGTTGACGAAGTACGCGCCCTCGGCTTTCGCCAATTCCTCGAATTGCGCGGCGGCAGGCTTGTCCACCACCGCCGCTTGCTCGGTGGCGCAGATCACCGAGTAATCGAAGGCTTTGCTGGCGACGAGGTAGCGCGCCGCCCGGCGCAAATCGGCGCTCCGATCCACGTAACACGGCACGTTGCCCGGTCCCACGCCGTAGGCCGGTTTGCCGACCGAGTGCGCAGCCTTCACCATCGCGCTCCCGCCGGTGGCGAGAATCAGCGCGGTGTAGCGGTGCTTCATCAATTCTTCCGTACCCGGCAGCGCGACGACCGACATGCACGAAACGAGTCCCTTCGGCGCGCCGGCGCGCTCGGCGGCCTCGGCCATGATGCGCGCCGTTTCCACACAGCACTTCACCGCCGTCGGGTGGGGTGCGACGACGATCGCGTCTCGCGCTTTCACCGAGATCATGATCTTGAACATCACGGTCGAGGTCGGGTTGGTGGACGGAGTGAGCGCGGCGACGACGCCCATCGGCCAGGCGATATCGTAGATGCGCTTGCGCTCGTCGTGCCGGATCACGCCGACCGTCTTGACGTCGCTGATGGAGTCCCAGAGAATCTTCGAGCAGAGATGATTCTTGAGTGTCTTATGCGCGGCTACGCCGTAGGTCGTTTCTTCGACGGCCATGCGCCCCAGCCGCTCGGAGGCGAGATAGGCGGCTTCGGCCATCGCCGCGCAAACGCGATCGACTTCGGCCTGAGACGCTTTTGCCCAGACCTTTTGCGCTTCACGGGCAGCTTCGGCAAGGCGGCGGGCTTCCTGGATGGATTGAAGGTCGAGATCGTATTCTGACATCAATCTATATCACCGATTCCCCCGCCAATTGGCAACCTCTACCGCTTCGTACTTGATTGGATCGCGCGCCACATCCAGCACCGCTTCGCGGAAGGCAATCGTCGCCGCCTTGCACGCCGGCTGGTCGCCGGTCATCATCACCCCCATGTAATTCGTCTCGGACGGCGGCATAGTGAGTGAGCAAATGCGAACGGCGGCGGCTTTGAGCGCGGCATCCAGCGCGAAAACGCCTTCGAGCGGCGGCGCGATCAGATAGGCAATCGGATCGCCGACGGGGATGTCGCACACCTTCGAGAGATACGTGCCGGTGCGCGAGATCAGGTGCGGGAAGAAGGCAATCGAGCCGTCTTCGTTGGCCGAGTACCAGATCGCCTCGTTCTTCATGTAATTCAGCGCGGCGTTCAGCCCCGAGCGAATTTCGGCGGGATTCGGCCCGGCCAGCACGGCGAGAATCTCGCCCGAAATCAAGCCAGAGGAGTGCTTCGCGCCCGCGTAAAACGACTTGGCGTACACCACTTCCACATCGGCCATCTTCGTCGCTTCGTCAATCGAAACGTACGTCGCGTCGTCGTTGTCGGCGGTGATCAGGCCGATGGACTTCTGCTCCGGTTTGAGTTTCAAATGCTCGCTGAAGTTCGGGTCAACATTGGGGATGATCCGAACGGCGAGAGGGGTTGCGTAGATGGGATCGAGGATTGCCATAGTTACTCCGTAGAGTAGAGGTTAGAGGTCGGAGGTCAGATGTCAGAATCGTGTTGTCTAACCGGCGGTTTGGATGATGCCGGAGGAATGGTGTGCCAGTTTTCGATAAGCCGATAGAGCATTTTGCAGATGACAGTGTAGTCTTCGATCAGAGAATTGCAAATGTCCGGCCCGGCATAGCCGAGTTCGCGGGTGACCTCAAGATGAACGATCATTTCGTTCGCCGAGCCGAGAACCATGGTCAGATAATGTTTGAATTCTTTCGCCGACCTGCGTCGGCCATAGCCCTCGGCAATGTTCGTCGGAACCGATTTGCTGGCGCGGCGCATCTGATCAGTATGAGCGAACCTCTCATAGTCGGGAAATGTCAACACCAATTTATGGACTGCGACCATCGCTTTCATTGACCGCTGATAAACCTCCAAATCCCGATACGACGTTATCGCCACAACCGCCCTCCGACCTCTGACCTCCGACTTCCACCCTCTATTTCGCCGCCAGTTTCAACTTCACACCGCTGGCTTGATGCTGGCGCATCTTCTGGGCAATCTGCACCACGAACGCGCCGGCCTCCAGCGGGTTCGTCCCGCCGTTTTCAAAAACGTTGCAGACCACGTCGCGGTCGGCGTCGCTGTCGCCGCCTTTCGGCTTGTAGGCCATATACGCGCTCATCGAGTCCGCGCGCCCGAGGCCGGGCCGTTCGCCGATGAGCAGAATCACCACGTCGGGTTGAAGAATATCGCCGATGTCATTCAAGACGCCGACGCGGCAATATTGGATGAAGAACGGCGTGCCGAACGACAATCCCGCCGATTGACAGCCCTGCTTGATGACCGGGAAGATCTGCCGCAGGTTGGCCTCGATTGCCGCCGCGCTGAGTCCGTCTCCAACGACGACCTGCACGTTCGCGCCCTTCGCGCATTTCTCGGCAACGGTGCGTCTGGCCTCGTCGTCGAGCAGCCGCCCCAAATCGGGGCGCAAGAGATACTCCTGCTTGCCGCCGGTGATCCTGGTCTGCACGGTGAACAGCCCGAACTCGTCGAGGAGTTTCTGATCCACGTCGCGCATCAGCGCGTCCTGCGTGATCGCGTGATCGCCCTGGAACAGCAGGAGTGAATTGGTCTTATAGCGCGGCCCGGCCCGCCCCACGCCAATGCGCGCGGTCGTGGAGGAGATCATCGCCTTCAGGCCATCGAGGTCTTTGGGATTGGTGACGTTCGGGGCGTAGCGAAGCGCGTCAACTGTCGGATCGGGCAGATCAATGGTTAGCGTGTCGTGTGACAAGTGACGGGCAGCGGGTGTGCTTCCCCCAGCCGGCTGAGCCGAATCGGGCGCGGACGGCGTGGTTGCGCTCTTGATTGCGCCAGCGGCGATCAGTTCTTTGACGACGGCTTCGACGATGGAGTCGATTCGAGATTGATCCATGATTATCGCCTCAAGAAAAACGTCGGATCCCCGGCCTTGTCAGTCAGCACGCCGTTCTTCATCAACCCCAGATTCTCCATCCACTTCTCGAACTCCGGCGCGGGGCGCAGGCCGAAGAGTTGCCGCAGGGTGGGCGCGTCGTGGTAACTGGTGCACTGATACGAGAGCATCGAGTCGTCGCCCATCGGCACGCCCATGAAGTAGTTGCAGCCGGCGGCGGTGAGCATCACGGCTAAATTCTCGATTGCGTTCTGATCGGCGCGGGCGTGATTGGTGTAACAGGCGTCGCAACCCATCGGGATGCCGGTGAGTTTGCCCATGAAATGATCTTCCAGCCCGGCGCGTTGAATCTGCCGCGCATCGTAAAGATATTCCGGGCCGATGAAGCCGACGACAGTGTTGACTTGATACGGGCTGTAACGTTTGGCGAAGCCGTAGATGCGGGCTTCGAGGGTGAGTTGATCCCAGCCGTTATGCGCCTCGGCCGAGAGTGCCGACCCTTGCCCGGTTTCAAAGTACATATAGTTCGGCCCGGCGGGGAAACAGTATTTCTTTGCCAGCGCGTAAGCCTCGTCAATCATCTCCACCGAGATGCCGAACGAGTCGTTCGCCTTTTGCGATCCGGCGAGTGATTGGAAGATCAGGCCGATCGGCGCGCCGGCCTGCAAGCATTTCATCTGCGTCGTGACGTGCGCCAGCACACAGTTTTGCGTCGGGACTTCCCACGTCTTGATGATGTCGTACGACATCTCCAGCAGGCGCATTACGGAGCCATATGAGTCGTCCACCGGGTTGATGCCGATGACCGAGTCGCCGGAGCCGTACGACAGGCCTTCGTAGATTTCGGCCCGGATTCCTTCGGGCGAGTCGGTCGGATGATTGGGCTGATTGCGGCTGGAGAGCGTGCCGGGGGTGCCGATCGTGTTGTTGCAGTGGGCAGTGCGCGGAATTTTCTTCGCGGCGTAGATCAAATCCAGATTGGACATGATCTTCGTGACGCCCGCGATCATCTCGGAAGTCAGCCCGGCCGAGACGCGCTTGATCATCTCCGAGCTGGTCGTGTCAGCCAACAACCACTCACGGAACTCGCCGACCGTCCAATCTTTGATCTCGTTGTAGACGGTCTCGTTCACCGCATCTTGAATCACGCGGGTGACTTCATCCTCGTCGTAGGGCACGGCGGGGGTCTCGCGCAGAACCGACAGCGGCAGTTCGGCCAGCACCAGTTTAGCGGCCACGCGCTCGGCGGCGGTCTCGGCGCCAACGCCCGCCAGCCGGTCGCCCGACTTCTCCTCGTTGGCTTTGCCCATCAGGAGGCGGATATCGGGGAATTCGTAGGTTTTGCCGTGTAGTTTGGTTCGGAGGAGCATAGTTTCTATTCTGCCTCATCGAGTGCAGCCAAGAACTCCCGTGGAGTTATGAAACTCACGGTCTCAAATTGCTTGAGCACAAGCAGGTCCTCGTCGCCGGTAACAACAAACCCCGCATTTCCGGCTAGTGCCACTTCGATCACGTGGTTGTCATCGGGATCGCGGCAGACATCTACTTTTCGATCTGGCTCGACACGCTCACCCAATCTGACTATGAGTGTCAATAATTTCTCGATATCCGCGTTGTCCAGCTCATATTTGAGACGTATGCGCGGCAGTTCCAGTTTTTCGATCAGTTCATCGAGCAATTGCTGTGAATAGACCAGTGTAAATTTCCTGTCTTCCACACGGACAACGATTGGCGCAACAGTCCCCAGCGGCTTAATGAGGGCACGCAAAAGGATATTGGTATCAATGACCGCGCGAATCATGAATTTCGTGCGCGGCGCGCGCGAATTTCTTGCGTCGCCAGTTCCAGGTCAGCGGCTACCTCTTCCTCAGAATACCGGGCGTTTCTTTCGCCGATTTTCGCCCACGCCTCATTGAAACGCGTGATGACTTCCTCCCGCGAGAGCATCTTGATATAATCCTCATATGAGATCATCACCGCTGAAGGTTTATCGTTTCGCGTCAAGACGTAAGAAACTTTCGTCGTAGCGACTTCTTCGACAACGTGTTCGATGTCTTTCTGAAGTTCGGCTAAATCTATGGTCTTGTTCATAAGTAGCATCTTGTTAGTGATAGAAGATTAAAGTCTTCACACTCAACGGCACCACCCTCCCATCCATCAACGGCGTGCCGATGTCAATGTAATCCCGCTCCTCCAGCCCCACCTGATCGATCACAAGTAGCGGCCGATCCGGGGCCATCGCCTTCACCGTCTGGCCG
>JACQED010000504.1 GCA_016200785.1 Chloroflexota bacterium | reverse complement strand
TGGGGGAACCGTCAGGCGGGAGGATGCCGGCGAACTCGGTTCTGCTGAGTCGGGTGGGTTACTTCATTCGACGCTGGGAGGCCTCGGATTCATGATCCAGGTTAGAGCAGATCGCCCAGGGGGCCCAAGTGCAGGTTGAGATCCTCATCTTCCAGGCCGAAGGTCCGTTTCAGTTCCTCCATCCGCGCTTCGAGTTTCAAGAAGGTCTGTCCCAGACGCTCGATCTCTTCGTCGCTGAGTGAGCCGCCCTCGATGCGCCGGAGAGCCTGATGTTCCAGCATGCGGCGCAGGAGTTCGATCAAAACCAGGACGAGTTTGGTCAGCCCCTGCTCCACCTTCTCCGGCTCGGCATCGATCCGGCGGGGGAAGGCATTGCCGGCCTGCGCCAACTCGGAGGCGAAGGCTTCCAGGTCTCCGGCATCGCACAGCACCTTCTCTTCTAGTTGGCGGTCTGAATCAGGAGTAGCCATTTGCGTTCTCCCGCGAAGAGCGATGAAGCAAAACGCGCGCGTCAGGCATTGTGTCACTCGCTACGAAGTTATAGGGAGGCCAGGGGCCGGTGCAGAGAAAGCGCAACGCCGGGTAGACAGCGATGAGATGCTCCACCTCCTTCCGGAAGACCGCCGCGCGCTCTCGCTCGACCAAGTATGCGGCGGTCAGCAACAGGCGAGGGGTGACCAATCTCTGCACAACGCTCTCCACCGCCAGCCGGACCACTGTGGCATGGATCTCCGTGGCCAGTGCTTCTGCCCGCTGGCGCGAGCCCCGATTACGACGCTCCTCCTCCAGGCGTGTCAGCAGGTAGGCCCGGCCTTTCTCTTCCGGCCCGCCGTCCGGGACCGGATGGCGCACCACCTCGGATTTCCAACTTCCGGCCTCAGACGTATCGAGCACGCGCAGGCCCATTTCCACGCGCCCACACACTCGCCTCAGGCTGGCGACAAAATCGACATAGCGTGCCGACAGGACAGCCCGCACTGCATCTACATCGGGGAGCACGGAGCCGAAACGTAGGGGCAGGACGGCGCGTTCCACCATCAAGGCTTCAAGCACGGCCTCGTGCCGCCACACATTGGATTCGGTCGGCGGCACGCGGGGAGCGGTGACCGGGCTGATTACTGCGGCGATGTCCTGATAAACGAGAGTGTAGGGATGGGGATCACACCCGTCTGGCCCGATCGGGGCGAATCCATTGGGCATCGGCGTTGCGGGCCGATCGGTGATGGCGTAGAGATACAGCATGGATCACGTCCCGCCTTCGGTAATCGAGGCTTGGGCGGCGGGCCGGCGCATCTGCTCTGCAGTCTCGACTGAGGTCAGCAGTAATTTCAGGCCCACGTAGATGAGATCCACGTCGGCCACGGAAATGGTGATGTCCCCCCACACGACCACCCCTTTGTCGAGCGCGCGATCCAGGAGTTCCAACAGGGTGACATCCCGCTCATGCGATCGGATCGGACTCACGGGTGGGCTGCTCCAATTCCAGCCTGGCAAAGTTGTAAGGCGGCCAGGGGCCGGTCAGTTCGTAGCGAAATCCTTGGGAGGCGTAAGCATCTTCCAGCGTTGCCAGCGTCGCCTGAAAGGCCCCCCACCTTCCGTCGTCCACCAGATAAGCGCCATTGAGGATCATTTCCTCCCGATGACCGTGCTCCTGCGGCGACTGGACGGGGTTGATGACCACGTCTCGCGCGCATTCGGCCAGGCGCCGGTGACTCACGTGTGTGCAGGACGCCGCAACCCGCTCGGCCTCGGCCAGCGCCGCTTGCTCCAACTTCTTGCGCAGGAAATATCCCGCCCCCGCCGACGCTCGTGCGATGGCCTCCCGCTGTGTGTGCAGAGCGTCGCTAGAGGCCTCCACCCACGCTGTGAGCGCTCCGTCGTCGCAGCAGAGTTTAACGCCCCACTCGGCGGCTCCTTCCAGCCGCTGTAAGGCCGCGTCTAGAGCGGCGTAGTACCGGGCCAACATCTCCTGCACCGCCGCCTCGCTGTGGTAAAGGGTGCAGAACTTGAGGGGGACGAAAGTGTAATCGTCCAGAAGGGCGGCCAGGACTCGCTGGTGGGCCAACACGCACGCCTGCGCCCAGTCCGTATTTCGCAGGTTGGCCTTCAAAGCCGATGGCTCGAATTCTGCGAGAGGAACGGGGCTGACGACAGCCAAAAGAGCGCGGTGGGCCAGGCCGTACACCGGCGCCAGTGGGACAACGCCCTCGGGCGGCAGAGGGTATGGCGCTCGATTGTCTACCGCTCGAGCGACGGCGTAGACATAGTAAGCGTGTTCTATCACCCCGCTCCCCTGTCACGCGTTTCCTGGCGGCGGAGCGCGATCAACAGCGTTCCCTCCGCTGCTTCCCGGCTGAAGTCGCAAATGGCTGATAGCCGATGGCCGATGGCCGATGGCCGATCGGCCATCGGCGATTTGCCATCGGCCACTTGCCAACGGCTTTCGGCGTAAGCGGTGAGGAGGCGATACGCCTGAGTGAGCGCGGTCATACGGGCTTCGGCTTCGGGGTCGCCGCGGGCGCGATCGGGGTGCTGCTCGACGGCCAACCTGCGGTAGGCTCGCTTGATCTCCTCAGGAGCGACGGTTTCCCCCAAGCCCAGCCGCCGCCGTGCATCGTCCACAGCCTCGAACGAAGGCGCTGCCACCTCCACGGTGACAAAACTGTAGGGCGGGAGCGGCCCCACACAGCGGAAGTGGTAGCGCCCCTCAAAGCGTTTGTCCAACTCTTCCAATCGCCGGTCTAACGCCGCGCGGCCGGCTCGGTCCACCAGGAGAGCCACGTTGGCCACCATGCCGTCGTCCATGAGGGGGTTGAGCGCCGCGTCCTGTCCTATCTCGCGCAAGGGTGGGAGCACCTCATTGTGCAAGGCGGTCCGCCGTCGCTCCAGCGAAGCCTGTACCATCTGGCCGAAGGCAACCCATTCGGCCATATTCTCTTGGAGAGGACGGCCGGCCAGTTGGGCCTTGCGCTGGGCAATCGGCTCCTCCAACGCTATGGATTGAAACACCTCTTGCCGATTCCAGAGAACGACGACTTCCATTTGGACGTGGCCGGCGAATCTCTGCAGGGCGGCGCGGAAGAGTCTCTCGCCCTGCGCCAGTAGACGGTACACCCGCGTCTCGTCGGGCAAGACCGTGCCGAACTTGACCGGCAGGATCGGAAGGTCGCGCATCACCGTTTCGATCACGCGCTGGTGGGCCACCAGGCGCGTTACGGCTTCCTGGCGCGTCATTCTGTTGTAGTCGGCGCGGGCAGCGTCGCTGACCACCGCCGCCAATCCCCGGCGTGAGATGTTGAAGACCTCGCCGTCGCTGTCATCCACACCGGGGATCTCGAAGACTAGGTCATCATTTGTCGAGATAATCCCGTAGAGGTAACGCCAACTCTCGCAGAGCGGCAGCGAAGTGTCCCTGGCCGATGCGGAGCTGGCTGTAATCTGGCTCATGCGGTCCTCCCTTCTGCGCGCGCTCGATAAACTTGCGGATCGCCAGCAGGGCCGCGCGGCGGCACAGGCCCTCGATGTCCGCGCCGACCCAGCCCTCGGTTTCGGCGGTCAGAACTTCCTGATCCACGTCGGCGGCCAGAGGCATGTGGCGAGTGTGGACTCGTAAGATGGCGCGGCGGGCCTCGCGGTCGGGCGGAGGCAGTTCCACCAAGAAGTCGAAGCGTCCGGGCCGCAGCAGGGCCGGGTCGATCCTGTCCAGCCGGTTGGTAGCCGCCAGCACCACCACACCCTTCAGTTCCTCAATGCCGTCCAGTTCGGTGAGGAGTTGGCTCACCACGCGCTCAGTGGTTTGTGTCTCGCCGCCGCCGCGCCGGGGAGCCAACGCATCGATCTCGTCGAAGAAAACGATGCAGGGGGCCGCCTGGCGGGCCTTGTGGAAGACCTCACGCACACCGCGCTCCGATTCGCCGATCCACATGCTCAACAGTTGCGGCCCTTTCACGGCGATAAAGTTGGCCTCGCTCTCGCGCGCCAGGGCTTTGGCGAGGAGGGTCTTGCCCGTGCCCGGAGCGCCGTGGAGCAAAATGCCTTTGGGCGAACGAATCCCCGCACACTCGAAGATCGGCGCGTGACGGATGGGCCACTCCACCGCCTCGACGAGCAACCGTTTGACTTCCTCCAGCCCGCCCACGTCCGCCCAACCCACGTCGGGCACTTCGGTGAACACCTCGCGGATGGCTGAAGGCTCGACCTCGGCCAGCGCCGCGACGAAATCGTCCATCGTCACTTCCAGGGTCATGAGTTTTTCGTAGGGGATTTGGGCCTGAGCGAAGTCAATGTCGGGCATGAGCCGCCGCAGGGCGCTCATGGCCGCCTCGCGGCACAGGGCTTCGAGATCGGCGCCCACAAAGCCGTGCGTGATCGCCGCCAGTCTTTCCAGTTCCACATCTTTGGCGAGGGGCATGCCCCGGCTGTGGATCTCCAAAATCTCTCGCCGTCCGTCTTTGTCGGGGACGCTGATGGCGATCTCGCGGTCGAACCGCCCCGGGCGGCGCAACGCCGGGTCGAGGGTGTTGGGGATGTTGGTGGCGGCGATGACGATGACGTCCCCCCGCGACTCCAGCCCGTCCATGAGCGCCAGCAGTTGGGCGACCACGCGGCGCTCCACCTGCCGGTCGCCGCCCATTTCCTCGCGCTTGGGCGCGATGGCGTCCACCTCGTCAATGAAGATGATGGCCGGGGCACGGCGGCGGGCGTCCTCGAAGATACTCCGCAGATGGGCCTCGCTCGCCCCGTACCACTTATCAATGATCTCCGGCCCGTTGACGTGGGCGAAATGGGCGCTGGTCTCGTGGGCCACGGCTCGCGCGATGAGCGTCTTGCCGCAGCCGGGCGGCCCGTGCAGGAGCACACCCTTCGGCGGGTCAATGCCCAGCCGCTCAAAGATCTCCGGGTAACGCAAGGGAAGCTCGATCATCTCCCGAATGCGGCGGACTTCGCGGCGCAGGCCGCCGATGTCCTCATAGGTGACGGCGCTCGGTCCTTCGCGTTCGCCCCCTTTGCCCGCCAGCCGGATGGCGGCGGCCGGGCTGATGAGGACCGGGCCGGCGGGAGTTGTCTCGACGACGGTGAAGGTCTGGGCGCGGGCGCCGAAGAGGTTGACGCGCACCTGATCGCCGGAGACCACAGGGATACCGTCCAGCAATTGAGCGAGGTAACGAGTCTGGGCTGCGGCCGGCGCGGTTCGTAGTCCTTCGAGGGGAGCCAGCACGACCGTGCGCGCCGGCTGTACCTTGACCGGGCGCACCGTCACCCGTTCGTCCAGGCCCGCTTTGGTGTTGGCCCGCAGAATGCCGTCCATCTGGATCAAGCCCTGGCCTCGCTGGGCTGCATAGGCGGGCATGGCGCGCGCCACCGTGGCCCGCTTGCCGGCGATCTCCACGACGTCGCCGGTGCCGACACCCAGCCGTTCCAAATCCAGCGGGTCCAGCCGGGCCAGTCCACGCCCCGCGTCTTTAGGCAGGGCCTCGGCGACGCGCAGGGACATCGTTTGTTCTTCTTTCGTTGGTGTTGGGGCTTGAGTCATGGTTTACGGCGCGGCCTCCACTTTTGCCTCCAGCCGGTCGAGCCGTTCCCGGAGCAGGCGGTTCTCTTCTCCCAGTTGATGGGCGTGGGAGGAGAGATAGGGATCGCTCTGCCACCAGTTGATGCCCATCTGCATCGCCTTGTCCACCGAGGCCACCAGCAGGCGCAATTTGATATTCAACAATTCCACTTCCACGAGGGAGATGGTGATGTCGCCGGCAATGACGATGCCCTTGTCGAGCACGCGCTCCAGAATATCGGCCAGGCTGCTCGCCTGGATGGAATGCACCATACGCGTATCCTGCACGGCGCTGCGCTCCTCTCTCACCGCAGCCGGCTGTTGGCCAGCCGCCCGGCCTTGACGATGAGGTCGGCCGTCTTGCGGCGCAATTGCGAAAAGTTGCGGCACAGGCG
>JACQED010000501.1 GCA_016200785.1 Chloroflexota bacterium | reverse complement strand
GAGATGGTGATGCCTGGGGACAACGTGAATCTGACGGTGGAACTGATCACGCCGGTGGCGTTGGAGAAGGGGTCGAAGTTCGCCATTCGCGAGGGCGGGTTGACCGTCGGCGCGGGGGTGATTACCAATATTCTGGATTGACTGCGTATCGCGTATCGCAGACTTCTCTGGCAGAGGGCTGCGGGCGATACGCGATTGGCGACATACGATAAGCGACCGGGAGACCCCATGGCGAAGCAAAAGATCCGCATCCGTTTGAAGGCATACGATCACCGAGTGCTTGACCAGTCGGCCAAACGCATTGTCGAGACCGCCGAGCGCACCGGCGCGAAGGTCGTCGGCCCCGTGCCTCTGCCGACGCGCATCGAGAAGTTCACCGTGCAGCGCGCGTCGTTCATCGACAAGGATTCGCAGGAGCATTTTGAGATTCGCACACACAAGCGGCTGATCGACGTGCTCGATCCGGACTCGGAGACGATCGACACCCTGATGCGGCTCAATTTGCCCGCCGGGGTTGACATCGAAATCAAAATCTAGACCTGTACAGACGTTGCATGTAACGTCTGTACGATACAATAGTGCAGGGTGGCGAGCCGCCCCCCGGCGCAGACCACAGACGACATGATGCTCTGCGCCCGGTTGGTTGACGGCCCTGCATTCCGGGATGATGCGGCCTCGGCCAGGCTGGCAGTCCCGAGACGGGCAGGCGCCAGGCCTGCCCCAACAGGAGAGGATATGAAAGGCCTGATCGGAAAGAAAGTCGGCATGACCCAGATTTTTGATGAGAAGGGGAAGGCGATTCCCGTTACGCTCATCGAAGCTGGGCCGTGCTTTGTAACGCAAGTGCGCACCGCCGAGAAGGATGGCTACGCCGCCGTGCAGTTGGGCTTCCTGGAATCCAAGCCCAAACGCATCTCGGCTGGAGAGTTGGGCCACCTCAAGCGCAACGGCCTGCCCCCCCTGCGCCACATCCGTGAGTTCCGCATGAGCGGCGAGATCAATCTCAAAGCTGGCGACAAAGTCACCGCCGACGTTTTCGCAGTCGGCGACGCCGTGGACGTCGTCGGCATCAGCAAGGGCAAAGGATTTCAAGGCGGGATGAAGCGCCATCACTTCAGCGGTGGGCCGATCACTCACGGCCAGTCCGACCGCCAGCGCGCGCCCGGCTCGAACGCCGCCACGACCACGCCGGGCCGCCTGTTCAAAGGCTCGCGCATGGCCGGCCACATGGGCGCGGCTCGCGTCACCTCGCAGAATATCAAGGTCGTTTTGGTGGACGCGGCGCGCAACCTGCTCGGCGTCGCGGGTTCGGTGCCCGGCGGCAAGAACGGCGTCGTCGTTATCGAGGAGGCGCGGAAGCAGTGACCCATGAATGATGACAAATGAACAACGCCGGGCGCGCTGCCCATTGTTCATTGTTTCATTGTTCATTCTTCATTGAGCGCAGCGACTATGGAAGTCCAAGTACGCAACCTGCAAGGCGAGAAAATCAAGACGGTCGAACTGCCGCCGGAGATTTTCGAAGCCGAGATCAACGAAAGCCTGATGCACCAGGCACTGATGCGTCAGTTGGCGAACGCCCGCCTGGGCACACACAAGACGAAAAGTCGCGGGGAAGTATCGGGCGGCGGCAAGAAGCCGTACAAGCAAAAGGGCACCGGCCACGCCCGGCAGGGGTCGCGCCGCGCGCCACAATTCAAGGGTGGCGGCAAAGTGCACACCCCACAGCCGCGCGATTACACACTCAAGATGCCGCGGCAGATGCGCCGCGCCGCGCTTCGCTCGGCTCTGAGCGTCAAGGCCGCCGGGGAGCAGATCGTCGTCGTCGATCAGCTGGAACTCGACGCGCCCAAGACCTCGGTGATGATCGAAGCCCTCGGCAAACTGGGTGTCGAAGGCAGCGCGCTCGTCCTGCTCGATGCCAAGAATGAGAACGTCGAGAAGTCGGTACGCAACATCGCCGGGGCCAAGATATTGCGCGCGAATTACCTCAACGTCCGCGACCTGCTCGGCTGTGACATCGTGGTGATGCCGCTGGGCGCACTAGACGTGATCAAATCTTTCCTCGGAGGAGTGCTGGTATGAACCGCTACGACGTGCTCCGCCGGCCAATCGTCACAGAGAAGTCAACTTACCAGAGCGGCAAGCTGGGCCAATATGCCTTTGAAGTCGCGCCCAGGGCGACGAAGGCTCAGATCAAGGACGCGGTCGAAAACATCTGGAACGTTCAGGTGGCGCGAGTGAATGTGCTCGTCGCTCCACGCAAGCGGGCCAAGCGTGGCCGCTACGGCCGCCGTACGGTCGTGCGATCCGAGCAGTACAAGAAGGCGATCGTGACGCTGGCGCCAGGGCAGACCATCGAGTTCTAGCGATCAGAGATGAGAGATTAGAGATTATGGCTGTCAAAACATATAAGCCGACTTCCCCTGGACGCCGCGGGATGACCGGCGCGACGTTTGAGGAAATAACCAAAGATCGTCCGGAGCGGTCGCTGCTCGCCCCCCTGCGAAAATCGGGCGGGCGCGATACGCACGGCCGCATCAGCGTACGCCATCGCGGCGGCGGCGCAAAGCGCCATTATCGCATCGTCGATTTCAAGCGCGACAAGCTCGACATCCCGGCGAAGGTAGCCGCCATCGAGTACGATCCGAACCGGTCGGCCCGGCTGGCGCTGCTCAATTACGCCGACGGCGAAAAGCGCTACATTGTCGCGCCGCTCGAACTGCGCGTCGGCGACACGGTGCTGGCTTCGGCCACGGCGGAGATTCGCCCCGGCAATACTTTGCCCATCGCCAACATTCCGCTCGGCACGTTGATCCACAACATCGAACTGCAGGAAGGCAAGGGCGGGCAGTTGGTGCGCTCCGCCGGCACGGCGGCTCAACTGCTGGGCAAGGAAGGCGATCACGCCCAGGTGCGCCTGCCGTCGGGGGAAGTGCGTCTCATCCGGCAGACCTGCCGTGCGACGATCGGCGAGGTGGGCAATCTGGATCATTCGAACGTGAAACTCGGCAAGGCTGGCCGCAAGCGCCACCTCGGCATCCGCCCGACGGTGCGCGGCACGGCGATGAGCCCGCGCGATCACCCGCACGGCGGCGGCGAAGGCCGCCAGCCGACCGGCATGCCCGGCCCGAAATCGCCGTGGGGCAAGCCGACGCGCGGTTTCAAGACGCGGCTGAACAAGAAGACGGATAAGTACATCGTGAAGCGGCGCGGGAAGAAGCGCAGGTAGCAGATAGCAGATGGCAGATGACGGATCAACCGTGCGCTATCAGCCATCGGCCATACGCAGGAGTAGCAATGTCTCGTTCACTCAAGAAAGGCCCCTTCGTCGAGGCCAAGCTGTTGAAGAGAATCGAAACGATGAACCAGCGCGGCGAAAAGAAAGTCATTCGCACCTGGAGTCGCGCCAGCACGATCTTCCCGCAGATGGTCGGGCACACCATCGCCGTCCACGACGGGAAGCGGCACATCCCGATTTACGTCACCGAGAATATGGTCGGGCACAAGCTCGGCGAGTTCGCGCCGACGCGCACGTTCAAGGGACACGTCACCAAAGAGAAGGTGGCGGAGGTTGCCGAGGCGCCGGCGGAATAGAGGCAAACGATGGATCAAGTTCGCGCAAGCGCGCGCAACGTCGGCATCTCGGCGCAGAAGGTCCGCCTGCTGGTGGACCTGGTGCGCGGGCGGCCGGCGGTGGAGGCGCTCAACGTTCTCAAGTTCATGCCGAATGCGGCCGCCGGGCCGGTCGCCAAAGTCATTCGCACGGCCATCGGCAACGCCGAGGAGACCGCCGGCTTCTCGCGCGACGATCTCTACATCAGCGAGATTTTCGCCGACGAAGGCCCCACGATGCGCCGGGGACGCGTAGGCGCGCGCGGGCGGTTCAAGCCGTTGCTCAAGCGCTCGTCGCATATCACGGTGGTTTTGAAAGAGAAAGAGGCGGCATAATCATGGGTCGAAAAGTACATCCGATCGGCTTTCGCCTGAAGATCAACAAGGACTGGGAGGCCCGCTGGTTCGCCGAGGGCCGCAAGTACACCGATAACTTGCACCAGGATTTTGTCATCCGCCGGATTATCCTGGGCGAGAACGATAAGGCGTCGGTCTCGCGGGTTGACATCGAGCGCTTTCCGAATCTGGTGGCGGTGAATATCTGGACCGCCAAACCCGGCATTGTCATCGGGCGCAAGGGCGCGCAGGTCAAGGTGCTGAGGACGAAACTCGAAGAACTGGTGGGCAGCAAGGTGAAGGTGGACGTGTCGGAGATCACCGCGCCCGATCTCGACGCCCGGTTGGTGGCCGAGAACATCGCCGGCCAACTGGAACGACGCATTGGGCACAGCCGCGCGATGAAGCGCGCCATCGGACAGGCGATGCGCGCCGGGGCGAAAGGGATCAAGATCGTGTGCGCCGGCCGGCTGGCCGGGTCGGAAATGGCGCGGCGCGAGTGGCAGCGCGAAGGCCGTGTTCCGCTTCAGACTCTGCGCGCCGACATTGACTTTGCCAGAGCTGAGGCGCTGACGACCTTTGGCCGGATCGGAGTGAAGGTGTGGATTTACAAGGGCGACGTTCTGCCCGAGGCCGCGCCGGAACCGCAGGATGTTTACGTTAGCGAATAGCCTATGGCTTTTGGCGGGCTTGGGTTGTTGAAGGCCGAACCATTGCTTGAATTGCGATCAGCCATCGGCCCTATGCCATCCGCCGTTTTCTAGAGACGAGGAATTATCACTATGCTGATGCCAAAGCGCGTCAAATGGCGCAAGCAAATGCGCGGGCGCATGAAGGGACACGAGACCCGCGGCACCGAGATTCATTTCGGCGAATATGGCCTGCAGGCTCTCGAACCGGGCTGGATGACTCAGCGGCAGATCGAAGCCGCCCGGCGGGCGCTCGTGCACCACATGAAGCGGCGCGGCAAGGTTTGGATTCGCATCTTTCCCGACAAGCCGGTGACAAAGAAAGCCGCCGAGACCCGCATGGGCAAGGGTAAAGGCGCGGTGGATCATTGGGTCGCGGTCATCAAGCCGGGCCGGATCATTTTTGAGATCGCCGGCCTGTCGGAGGACGTGGCGCGCGAGGCCCTGCGCCTGGCGGCGCACAAACTGGCGTTGAAGACCAAGTTCATTGTCCGGCACGATCTGGCCGGGCATATGGGTGAGTAGTGATGAAAGTCAAAGACATTCGCGCCCTCGGCACCGAGGAAATTCGGGCCAAGCTGGAGGATGCGCGCGAGGAATTGTTCAAACTGCGTTTCCAGTACGCCAGCGGTCAACTGAACGACGTTTCGCGCCTTTCGAATGCGCGCCGAGTCATCGCCCGCCTCGAAACCGTGTTGCGGGAGCGGGAGTTGGCGGCGGAATTGCTGGCGGCAGGCGCGGTATCGCCGCAGGCTGAGGCCGGTGGCGCAGGAGAATCGGCATGAGTGGATCACGGCGCCGGCTGGTCGGCAAAGTCGTCAGCAACAAAATGCAGAAGACGGTGGTGGTGGTTGTCGAGCGCACCGAGCGTCACCGCCTGTACGGCAAGGTCGTGTCGCACAAGCGCCGCTTCAAGGCGCACGACGAGGCCAGCGCGTGCAAGAAGGGCGACGTGGTGCAGATCGTCGAATCCAAGCCGCTCAGCAAAGACAAGCGCTGGGTGGTGGAGTCGGTGTTGACACGCGCGACGCAAGTTTCCGAGGTGGCCGCGTAGGAGGGCTGACACAAGGTCTGCCCGTACACGGTGGGAGGTTCGCATGATTCAGCAGGAAACTCGCCTGGCGGTGGCCGACAACACCGGCGCGCGCGAATTGCTCGTCATCCGCGTGTTGGGCGGCTCGAAACGTCTCTACGGTTACGTGGGCGACGTGGTGGTCGCGACGGTGAAGGACGCGGCTCCGCAAGGCTCGGTCAAGAAAAGCGAAGTGGTCAAGGCGGTTATCGTGCGCTGTGCCAAGGAATTCCGCCGCGACGACGGCTCGTACATCAGATTCGATGACAACGCCGCAGTCATCCTGGACGCCGACGGCGAGAATCCCAAGGGCACGCGTATCTTCGGCCCGGTCGCCCGCGAATTGCGCGAGCGGGGATACATGAAGATTGTGTCGTTAGCGCCGGAGGTTCTCTAGGATGGACATCAAACGGGGCGACACGGTGAAGGTGGTCGCCGGCAACGATAGGGGCAAACAGGGCGAAGTTCTGCGGGTGATCCCGGAGACGAATCGCGTAGTGGTGCAGAGCGTCAACATCCGCAAGAAGCACCAGAAGCAGGCGCAGACGCAGGCGCGCCAGGGACAGATCAAACCCGGCATCATTCAGTTCGACGCGCCGTTGAGCGCCTCGAACGTCATGCTGGTCTGCCCGCACTGCCACGAAGCGGTGCGCGTGGGCCATCAGCGCGACGCGGACACGGGCCGCAGTCATCGCGTCTGTCGCAATTGCCAGAGCTTGATCGATTGAGTGTATCCATGACTAATCGACTCGTAGAACGCTACCGCCAGCAGGCGCGGCCGGCGCTAATTCAGGAATTCAGCCTGCGCAACTTGATGGAAGCGCCGCGGGTGCAGAAAGTGGTCGTCAACGTCGGCGTGGGAGCCGAGTCCGCCGAAAACGCCAAAGTGCTCGACGCGGCGGTCAACGATCTGACGATCATCTGCGGCCAGAAGCCGGTGGTGACGAAGGCGCGCAAGTCCATCGCCAATTTCAAACTGCGCGAGGGCCGGCCCATCGGCGTCAAAGTGACCCTGCGCGGCGAGCGCATGTGGGCCTTTCTCGACCGGCTGATGAACGTGGCCCTGCCGCGCGTGCGCGACTTCCGCGGCGTGCCGACCGAGGGCTTCGACGGCCGGGGCAACTACACGCTGGGCTTCCGCGAGCAGTTGATCTTCCCGGAGATCGAATACGACAAGATCGACAAACTGCGCGGCTTCGAAGTCACGATCGTGACGAGCGCGCGCAACGACGAACAGGGGCGGCGGTTGTTGCAGTTGTTGGGTATGCCGTTCAAGAAGGGGCAAGGCTAGACAGCCGAGGCTATGGCGAAGAAATCGATTATCAACCGCGAGTCCAATCGCAAATTCAAAATTCGTGTTCGCAATCGTTGCCGGCTGTGCGGACGGCCGCGCGGTTTTATCCGGCGGTTTCAATTGTGCCGCATTTGCTTCCGCGAACAAGCCTTGCAGGGCAAATTGCCCGGCGTGGCCAAGTCGTCCTGGTAGGAGTGCAACCCGATGAGCGTGAGTGATCCGATTGCCGATATGCTCACTCGCATCCGTAACGCGCTGATGGTCGGCCACAACAGCGTGTCGGTGCCGAGTTCAAAAATAAAAGCTGCCATCGCCCAGATCCTCAAGGACGAAGGTTTCATTGACGATTTCGACGTCGCCCGCGAGGAGAAGTTTCCGCAGGAGGTACTGCGTATCCGGCTGAAGTACGCGGGCCAACTGCGCCAGCGCCGGTCGGTGATCTCCGGCATCGAGCGCGTCAGCAAGCCCGGCCGCCGGGTCTACACCGGCAAGAAGGACATCCCGTGGGTGTTGTCGGGCATGGGGGTGGCGATTCTCTCTACGCCCAAAGGCGTGATGACCGGCCAGCGCGCCCGCAGTCTGGGCGTGGGGGGCGAGGTCATTTGCAGGGTGTGGTAGCGGATCGCGTGTCGGGGCGACGCTCGTCGTCGCCCACAGGGGCAGGCGCAAGGCCTGCCCATACAGGAGTAAGTAATGTCCCGAATAGGTCGCATGCCTGTGCCCGTGCCGAAGGGCGTGCAGGTCGAAGTCAAAGACAACACGGTCAGAGTCAAAGGCCCGAAGGGCGAACTCAGCCGCGCGTTTCCGACGGCCGTGGCCATTGAGATGAAAGACGGCGTCGTCGTCGTCAGCCGCGACTCCGACGAGCGCCGTGTTCGTGCCCTGCACGGCACGGCCAGAGCGCTGATCAACAATATGGTCGTCGGCGTCAGCACCGGCTTTAGCAAGACGCTCCAGATTGAGGGCGTCGGCTACCGGGCTGAGAAGAAGGGCAAGGACCTCATCCTCTCGCTGGGCTTCTCTCATCCGGTGCCCATCCCGCCGCCGCCGGGGATCGAGTTCACCGTGGACGAGAAGGCCAAGACCTTTACCATCTCCGGGTATGACAGAGAGCAGGTGGGTCAGGTGACCGCGGACATTCGCAAACTGAGGCCGCCCGAACCGTACAAGGGCAAGGGTTTGCGGTTCGTCGGCGAACGCATCCGGCGCAAGGCAGGCAAGGCTGGGAAGGTCGGGTAGTTATCATGGGTGAGAAGAACAGAGAAGCCGCCCGCGAGCGGCGGCACAGGCGCGTGCGCGCCTCGGTCGCCGGCAGTCCGGCGCGGCCGAGACTCAACGTGTACCGAAGTCTACAGCACATTTACGCGCAGGTCATCGACGACATCTCCGGCCAGACGCTGGCCGCCGCCTCGACGGTGGACGCGGAATTGAAAACGTCGCTGGCCGGCAAGAAGAAGACGGAGCAGGCGCAGTTGGTCGGCGCGAAGATCGCCGAGCGCGCCAGGGCTAAGGGCATCGCCCAGGTCGTGTTCGATCGCGGCGGCTACAAGTATCATGGCCGGGTCAAAGCCCTGGCCGACGCCGCCCGCGAGGCTGGATTGGAATTCTAGAGCAAGGATTGGAGCCGGAATGGCCAGACGAGAACCTCGCACGAAAGACAAGCGCAAACGTGACGATCGCCCGCCGCGTGAAGAAGACAAGGAAGAACTCGACGAGCGTGTCGTCGACATCTCGCGCGTCGCCAAAGTGATCAAGGGCGGCCGGCGTTTCGCCTTCCGCACCGTGGTCGTCGTCGGCGACAACCGGGGACGTGTGGGGGTGGGCGTGGGCAAAAGCCGCGCCGTGCCCGACGCGATCCGTAAGGCGACCGATCGGGCGCGCAAGAATATGACGGCCGTCCCGATCACCGGCGGGACGATCCCGCACGAGATCGTCGCGCGCCACGGCGGCGCGGAAGTGTTCCTCAAGCCGGCCTCGCCCGGCACGGGCGTGATCGCCGGCGGCGGGGTGCGCGCCGTCGTCGAAGCGGCCGGCATCAAGGACATCCTGACCAAGTCGCTCGGCAGTCCGAACGTGTTGAACGTGGTGCATGCGACGCTGGACGGGCTGGGCCGGTTGAAGGATCTGAACGAAGAGGCGCGCGCGCGGGGCAAGAACCCCGATGACCTCAAGCCCTTCTGGGCACGGACGAAGAAAAATGGCAAACAAGACGCTTAAGATCACGCTGGTGCGAAGTCTGATCGGCTCGACCGAGCGCCACAGGGCGACGGTACGGGCGCTCGGTCTGCGGCATATTCGCCAGACCGTGCAAATGGCCGACACGCCGACCCTGCGCGGCATGTTGGCGAAGGTCGCGCATCTTGTGAAGGTGGAAGAGGCATGAAACTGCACGATCTAAACCCTGTGGCGGGATCCAACCGAAAGCGAAAGCGCGTGGGGCGCGGCATCTCGGCGGGACAGGGCAAGACATCCGGGCGCGGCACTAAGGGACAGGGCGCGCGCACCGGCGGCCTGCCGGCACCGTACTTCGAGGGCGGCCAACTGCCGCTCGTCCGGCGTCTGCCGTTCAAGCGCGGCTTCACTAACCTGGGCAAGATCGACTACGCCGAAGTGAACGTGGGCCGGCTGGGGGGCTTCGAGAAAGACGCCGAGATCGATCCGGCGGCGCTGGCCGCCGCTGGGCTGATCAAAGATCCGCAGGGTCCCGTGGCCGTGCTGGGCGACGGCGAACTGAAAACCGCGCTTAAAGTGAAGGCTCACCGTTTCTCGAAAAACGCCAAGGCCAAGATCGAGGCGGCGGGCGGTTCGGTCGAGGTGCTGGAGAAGTAAAACGATGAAACGATCGTCGGCCTGGCGGTACCTGTGGACGGCGGAAGACATCCGCAACCGGTTGCTCATCACCGTGGCTCTGCTAGTGCTGTATCGGCTTTCGGCGCACGTTCCGGTGCCGGGCGTGGACAAAGTCGCGCTGGCGAATTTGCTCAAATCTCCGGGCGCGGCCGGAGGCCTGATCAATTTCCTCGACCTCCTGTCGGGCGGCACGGTGTCGAACTTCTCCGTATTGGCCATGGGCGTGTATCCCTACATCACCGCCCAGATCATTTTGCAGTTGCTCGTGCCGATCATCCCGGCCCTGCAACGCCGTATGGAAGACGACCCGAAGGCCGGACGCGAGTTCATGGAGAAGTGGACTTACTACCTGGCCGTGCCGATGTCGATGTTGAGCGCCATCGGGCAGATCCGCCTCTTCAACTCGCAGAATGTCGTCGTGATCAAGAACTTCGGCTTCAACTGGGGCGACCGGCCCGACCTGATCCTGCCGACGATGACGACCCTGATCACGATGGCGGGCGGGACGATGTTCGCGATCTGGCTGGGCGAGTTGATCTCGGAGTATGGCGTTCGCAATCAAGGACTGTCGCTGATCATCTTCAGCGGCATCGTGTCGCGTATCCCGGCGAACCTGAGCCGGGTGATGGCCGACGAAACGAATCGCTGGTGGCTGTTGACGACTTACCTCGCCATCACGATTGCGACCATCTTTGCGATTGTGGTCGTTCAGCAGGGGCGGCGCAACGTGCCGGTGATGTATCCGGGCCGCCGCATGGGCAACCGGCAATCCATGCCGGTGCGCGGCACCCTGCCGCTGATGGTGAATATGGCCGGGATGATCCCGCTCATCTTCGCCCAGTCAATCCTGACGTTCCCGGCGATCATCGCCTCGCTGTTCGCGGCCAACACCAACCCGGTGGTGCGCGATTTCGCCAACCAGACGATCAACTTCTTCAACGCCAACGGGCCGTGGTACGGCGCGCTGTACTTCTTGATGGTCGTCGCCTTCACATTCTTCTATACCGACGTGCTGTTCCAACAGCAGAACTACGGCGAGAATCTCAAAAAGGTCGGCGCGCAGATTCCGGGCGTGACGAAGGGCGCGCCGACGCAGAAGTATCTGACGCGCGTCCTGCGGCGGGTCACTCTGCCGGGCGCGGTTTTCCTGGGCGTGGTGGCCGTCCTGCCCTTTGTCGTCGGCCTGGCCTTCGGGCAGAGCCAACTTCTGATCAACAGCGCCGGCCTGCTGATCGTCGTCGGCGTCGTGCGCGACACTTTCTTCGGCCTCGAAACCGAACTGAAACTGCGCGGCTACGACGACTCCTTGCTGGTGCGGTGATGGCCGGAAGTTCAACTTCTGCCCAAACTGCGGCGCTTTACCTCGTCCTGCTCGGAGCGCCGGGCGCGGGCAAAGGCACTCAAGCGCAGGTGCTGAGTCAGAAGTTCGGCCTGCTCCACGTCTCGTCGGGCGATCTCTTCCGCGACAACTTGAAGCGCGAGACGGAACTCGGCAAACTGGCGCAGACCTATATGACGAGAGGCGAGTTGGTGCCCGACGACGTGACGATCAAGATGGTGGCCGAGCGGTTGGGCCGCCCCGACGGCGCGGCCGGCGCGATGCTCGACGGTTTCCCGCGCACGCCGGCTCAGGCCGCCGCGTTGGAAACCACGCTCGTCGCTCTCGGCGGGAAAGTGAATCTTGTCCTTTACATCAAAGTCAGCCCGGAAGCGTTGATGGAGCGGCTGACCGGACGCTGGACGTGCCGGGGAGCGGGCGCGCATGTTTATCACATGAAGCACAACCCGCCGAGGCAGCCGGGAGTGTGCGATGTAGACGGGACCGAATTGTATCAGCGCGACGACGACATGCCTGAAAAGGTAAGCACGCGCGTCGGCGAATACTTGACGAAGACCTCGCCGCTGATCGAGTATTATCGCGGGCGGGGCCGGCTGGCCGAGATTGACGGCGAACGGCCGATTGAGCTGGTGACCAAAGATTTGTTCGCGGCGGTCGAAGCGGTTCGTAGGTAGAGACGTTCAGGGGGCAGAGACGTTCCAGCGGAACGTATCTACTGGCAGAACATCCTTATTATGATCATCGTGAAGTCCAAAGCCGAACTGGCGCAGATGCGCGAAGCCGGGAGGATTGTGGCCCAGGCCATCGAAGAGGTGCGGCAGTGCGTGAAGCCCGGCATCACGACCAAAGAACTGGACGCGGTCGCCGAGAAGGTGATCCGCTCGCACGGCGCGGTGCCGCCGTTCAAGGGCTATCCCAATCAGCATCACGGCAAGAATGGCCGGCCGTTTCCCGGAACGCTGTGCCTCTCGGTCAACGAGGAACTTGTGCATGGCATTCCCGGCAAGCGCGCGCTGAAAGAGGGCGACATCCTGACCATTGACTGCGGCGCGATCTACAAGGGCTGGCACGCGGACTCGGCTATCACAGTCGGCGTGGGTGAGATTGGCGAGGAAGCCAGACGTCTGCTCGAAGTGACCGAGCGCGCGATGTGGGCGGCTATCGCCGCCGCGCGCGCCGGCCAGCGCACCGGCGATGTGTCGGTCGCCCTCGAAGACATTGTGACCGCTGCCGGTTACAGCGTGGTGCGCGAATACACCAGCCACGGCATCGGGCGTAGTCTGCACGAGGACCCGCAGATACCGAACTATGGCAAAACAGGGCACGGGCCTAAACTCCGGCCCGGCATGACCATCGCCATCGAGCCGATGGTTCTGGCAGGCAGCCCGGATACGGTGGTTCGCTCCGACGAGTGGACGGTCGCGTCGAAAGACGGAAAGTTGACGGCGCATTTCGAGCACACGGTCGTCGTGACTGAGGCTGAACCGGACATTCTGACCAGGCTGTGATCGATGATTAGTAATCGGGAATTGGAGATTATTGGATGAAAGTCTCATCGTCCGTCCGAAAGCGGTGCCCCAAGTGCAAGATCGTGCGGCGCGCGGGGAAGGTCTACGTGATTTGCACTAACCCGAAGCACAAGCAGAGGCAAGGATAACTATGGCACGTATCGAAGGCGTCGACCTGCCGCGCGAGAAGCGCGTCGAGATCGGTCTGACCTACATCTTTGGCATCGGGCGCAAGACGGCCAGCGATATTCTGCGCTCGACCAAGGTCAGCCCGGACACGCGAGTGAAGGACCTGACCGAGGCCGAGGTCACCGCACTGCGCGATTTCATTTCGGCTCATTTCACGGTCGAGGGCGAATTACGCCGTGAGGTGCAGTTGAACATCAAACGCCTCACGGAGATCGGCTGTTACCGCGGCTGGCGCCATCGCCGCCACTTGCCCTTGCGCGGCCAGCGCACCCGCACCAACGCGCGGACGCGCAAAGGCCCCAAGAAGACCGTTGCCGGACGCGGCCGCCGGCGCGGAGCGAAGAAGAAATAATGGCATAGGGCTGATGGCTTTTGGCTGATAGTCAGTCACGAGTGTGACCGGCGATCAGCCCGGCGATAAAAGCCATCTGCCATCAGCCATTTGCGATAGGCTATCAGCGAGGAGTCTCATGGCACGAGCAGCGAAAGGCACCCGCCGCGCGGGCGCGAAGAAGACGCGCAAGGCCGTTCCCTACGGCCAGGCGCACATTCACGCGACATTCAACAACACCATCGTCACCATCACCGATCCGCAGGGCAACGCGTTGGCCTGGGGCAGCGCGGGCACGGCCGGCTTCAAAGGCTCGCGCAAGAGCACACCCTACGCCGCCCGCGTGGCCGCCCAGCAGGCGGCCAAAGCCGCGCAGGAGATGGGAATGCAGGAAGTGGAGATCTTCGTCAGGGGGCCTGGCCCCGGCCGCGAGGCCGCGATCCGGGCGATCCAGAGCACCGGAGTGCGGGTGCGCTCGATCAACGACATCACCCCGATCCCGCATAACGGTTGCCGCCCGCCGAAGAAGCGTCGCGTGTAGTTCTGTAAGGAAGGTCTATGTCTAAATACGTTGGCCCGGTGTGCCGCCTTTGCCGGCGCGAGGGCGAAAAACTTTATCTCAAAGGATCGCGTTGCCTAAGCCCCAAATGCCCGTTCGATAAGGCGGAGCCGAAAGACTACGCGCCGGGCGCGCATGGCAAGGATGCGCAGTTCAAGCGCAGGGGCAGGGGGGTGAAGGGCGGCTCGGACTTCGCCCGCCAACTGCGCGAAAAACAGAAGGCCCGCCGTATCTATGGCGTTCTGGAAAAGCAGTTCGAGCGCTACTACAATCAGGCTCTGCGGCGGCGCGGCCTCACCGGTCTCAATCTCCTGCAAATCCTGGAGACGCGGCTGGACAACGTGATCTTTCGGCTCGGCTATGCTTCGAGCCGCGCCCAGGCGCGCCTGCTGGTGACGCACGGCCACTTCAACGTCAACGGCCGGCGCACCGACGTGCCCTCGTACGTGCTCAAGCCCGGCGACGAAGTGACGGTGCGCGAAGGCTCGCGCGGCCGGGAGTATTTCCGTCAGCTGGTCGCCGCCGGCGAAGACCGGCCCGCGCCCTCCTGGCTCAGCCGCGACTTCGGCACGCTATCGGGCCAGCTGGTCGGTTTGCCGCCTCGCCACGAGATCGACGCGAAGTTGAACGAGCAGTTGATCGTCGAATTCTACTCACGGTAGTCAATACCCAACAGCCCCGCCGCGCGGTACGCCAAATGGTGCGGCGGGAGAGAGGGTGAATCAAGTGTCAGTCACAAACGGCATGGTCCTGCCCAAGATCGAGGGCGACCGCGTATCGCGCAGTTACGGGCGCTTTATCATCAGTCCGCTGGAAAGCGGCTACGGTATCACGCTGGGGAATGCCCTGCGCCGGATTTTGCTCTCCTCGCTGGAGGGCGCGGCGATCACCTCCGTGCGTGTCGCCGACGTTCACCACGAGTTTTCGGACATCCCCGGCGTAAAGGAAGACATGACTCAGGTGCTTCTGCAAATCAAGCAGTTGCGCCTGACGCTGAAAGACGCGGACTCGGCCCGCCTGCGGCTTGAAGTGCGCGGCGAAGGCACGGTCACCGCCGCCGACGTCATCTGCCCGCCCGAAGTCGAGATCATCAACACCGATCTCTACCTCTTCACGGTGGACAACGACAAGGCGCGCATCGAGATGGAATTGCAGGTCGGGCGCGGGCGATGCTACTCGCCCGCCGAAGAGCGCGGGCGGATGGCCATCGGCGAACTG
>JACQED010000500.1 GCA_016200785.1 Chloroflexota bacterium | reverse complement strand
TCCGACCTCCGACCTCCGACCTCCAACTTCCGCTCACGGTTGTTCTCGACGCTCTGCGGCCCGTCCTCTCCGACGCCGCAAAGCCCAAATACGCCCACAACGCAAAGTACGATTACATCGTTTTGAAACGCGCCGGGCTGGAGGTCGGGCCGCTGGCCTTCGACACGATGCTGGCTGAGTGGTTGTGCGATCCGTCCTCGCGCAACCTCGGCCTCAAGAATCTGGCGTGGATGCGGTTGGGCGTCGAGATGACGAACATCGAGGCGCTCATCGGCAAAGGCGCCAGGCAGATCACGATGGATCGGGTGTCCGTCGAAGCCGCCGCTCCCTATGCCGCCGCCGACGTGGATATGACTCTGCGCCTCGTCCCGATTCTTCGGAAGGAACTCGAAGAGAAAAACGTCCTGCGTCTGCTGACGGAGATCGAACTGCCCCTCATCCCGGCCCTGGCCGAGATGGAAATGAGCGGCGTCGCGCTCGACGTGGAGTTGCTCGGCGAAATGTCGAAAACGCTGGAGAAACAACTGGCGCAGATCGAGAAGCAGATCCACAAACACGTCGGCCACGAATTCAACCTCAACTCGACTCAGCAACTCGCCGCCGCGTTGTTCGAGACGCTGAAACTCAAGCCGCCGGATCGCTCGCGCAAGACGGCGGCGGGCAAATACTCCACCGCCGCCGACGTGCTGGAGGAAATGCGCGGCCAGCACGAGGTCATCGCCCTGATCCTCGAGCACCGCGAACTTGCCAAACTCAAATCCACTTACGTGGATGCTCTGCCGGAGGACGTGAACCCGGCCACGGGTCGAGTCCACACCTCGTACAATCAGACCGGAGCCGTCACCGGGAGAATTGCTTCCTCCGAGCCGAATCTCCAGAACATCCCCATCCGCACCGAATTGGGCCGCGAAGTCCGCAAAGCCTTCATCGCCCCGCGCGGTCGGCGGCTCGTCGCGGTGGACTATTCTCAGATCGAACTGCGCATCGCGGCGCATGTCTCCGGCGACGCCACACTGCGCCAGGCTTTCGAGCGCGGCGACGACATCCACGCCGCCACGGCGGCAGCCGTGCGCGGCATCCCGGTCGAGAAAGTGACTAAGGATCAACGCCGGCTGGCGAAAAGCGTGAACTTTGGATTACTCTACGGCCAGGGCGCGTTCGGCCTGAGCCAGACCACCGGCCTCACCGTCGGCGAAGCAGATGACTTTATCAAGAATTACTTTGAGCAATTTCCCGGCGTCCGCCGCTATCTCGACGAGACGAAGAAACGCGCCAAAGAGATCGGCTACGTCGAAACGCTGCTGGGCCGCCGCCGCTACTTCCCCATCCTCCAGCGCCCCGGCACGACGCGCGAGGACGCGATGGCCCGCAGTCGCGCCGAGCGCGAAGCGATCAATTCACCCATCCAGGGAACCGCCGCCGACATCATCAAACTCGCCATGCTTCGTCTGGCCGCCGAACTCCCGCGCAAATTCCCCACCGCCCGCATGATCCTGCAAGTCCACGACGAACTCGTCTTCGAGTGCGACACCGCCGACGCCGAGGGCGTCGCGAAGTTGGCGAAGAAGATCATGGAAGGCGCGTACAAACTGGACGTGCCGGTGGTGGCGGAGGCGAGGGTCGGGAAGAATTGGGAGGAGATGAAGACGATCGTCAGTTGACCGATTCCGTTTGGGATTTGGCCTTTGCGATTTGGGATTTGTCCCACCTGTGCTATACTTCCCCGCGATGAAGCACTTCCTCGCCATCGCCGACCTCACACCCGACGAACTCAGCCACCTCCTCGACCTCGCCGCCAAACTAAAGAAGGAGCGCGCTGCCGGCGGAAACCAACCCCTGCTCAAAGGCAAAGTCCTCGGCATGGTCTTCCAGAAGCCGAGCCTCCGCACCCGTGTCTCGTTCGACATGGCCATGCGCCACCTCGGCGGCGACGCGATTTACCTCTCGCCGGACGAGATCGGCCTCGGTGGGCGCGAGAGCGTGGCCGATGTGGCCCGCGTCCTCTCCGGTTACGTGGATGCGATCATGGCCCGCGTCTTCGACCACGCCCATATCCTCGAACTGGCGAAATACTCCCGCGTGCCGGTCATCAACGGCCTTTCCGACTACAATCATCCGTGCCAGGCGCTGGCCGATGTGCTGACCATCAAGGAACATTGCGGCGAACTGCGCGGCCTCAAAGTTGCCTACGTCGGCGACGGCAACAACGTCGCCACCTCGCTGGCGCACCTCTGCATGAAATTGGGGATGGACTTCTCCATCGCCACGCCGGAAGACTACCGCCTGCCCGGCCCCGTCGTCGCCCTCGCCCACCAGATCGCCGCCGAATCTGGTAGAGACGTTTCGGTGGAACGTCTTCCATCGGAACGTACATTGGTGGAATGTCCTCCTGCGGCACGTCTCCACGAAACGAACGATCCGTTCGAGGCCGTCGAAAGCGCGCACGTCGTCTACACCGACACTTGGACGAGCATGGGGCAAGAGGCCGAAG
>JACQED010000044.1 GCA_016200785.1 Chloroflexota bacterium | reverse complement strand
CCTCGGCGCGGCGCTGGATCTGTTCCTCCGCCTGCCTGCGGTCGGTGATGTCGCGATAATTGCGGACGATGGCCCGCACGCTAGGCTCTCCGAGCAGATTAGTGCCGGTGCCTTCAATCCACCGCCACGACCCGTTTTTGTGCTGGAAACGGAAGATCCCGCTGACTCTGGCATGTGAATCTTGGAGCATCTGGCCGAAGAGCGCTTTCACGCGCTCCAAATCATCGGGGTGGACGAATTCAAACGCATTCCGGCCCACGAGCCCATTCGTCGAATAGCCGAGCAGCCCGGGGGCCGCCGGGCTGTCATAGACAACAGTCCCATCGGGGCCGAACAGCGTGATGGCATCCAGACTGTTCTCGATGAGCGCCCGAAATCGTCTCTCGCTTTCCTGCAGCGCCTGCTCCGCTTGCTTGCGCTCGGTGACGTCATACAAAACGCCCTGCCAGTACAAGGGCTGGCCGGCGTCGTCGAGAACGAGCACGGCCTCATCGCGCACCCACACCGCTGAGTCATCGCGCCTGAAGAGACGGTATTCCGGCGCTTCACCCTTGCTGACCCCTCGCTCCCAGTCCTCGGCATCGTCCGCCAGCGCCCGCTCCCGGTCATCGGGATGAAGTTGTTTGAACCATAGATGCGGGTCGGCCATCCATTCGTCCGGCGTGAAGCCGAGGATCGTCTCTATCTGCGGACTGACGTAGTGCCACGCGCCGCCCTCCCCGTGCTCGGCGATGTAGGCAATGCCGGGCAGCCGCTCGACCAGATTGCGGAATCTGGCTTCGGACTCGCGCAGCGCGACCTCGCTCCGCTGGCGATTGGTGAGGTCGTGCGCCACCAAGATCGCAACGTCTCCTTTCATGGGTGAGATGGCTCCGGCGAACCAGATTTCACGCCCTCCGATGATCAGGCTGTAGTCAACGGTCACGGTTCGTTGCGTGTCCAGTGCGCGCAGGAGGCGCTCGAGGAGTAAGTCGGCTTGAGGGGCAGGCAGGACTTCGTGCAAGGTTCTTCCGATCATGTCGTCGGGCGGCTGGTAGAGCAATGAGGCATTGGTCGGCGCGATTTCGAGATACCGCCCGTCTCGATCGTAAACGATAACCACATCGCTCATCGCCGCGAACAGCGCGCGCAACTCGGCCTCGCTGTCGCGCAACGCCGCCTCTCCCGGCGTGCGTTCCTCGATCTTGCCGGCCAGTTCGAGCGATTGCCGCTCGATCTGCTCGAGGTCGCGCTGGCGGATTGTGGTGCCGACGATAACCATCACGCCTACGACGCCGATAAAAAATCCCGTATCAATGAGGGCAGTGAGGGACGACCCCGGCACAAGAAGCCAGAAAAGCACGGTGCTTGCGGTTGCGGCGGCGAATACCAAAATCGTAATTCGTGGAGATAGAAACAGACTGCTCGATAACAGGCTGAGTATCAGGAACTCCAGCACGCCAGGCTGGCGCCTGGTGATTGCCACGAACCAGACCGATGCGAAAACGACACCAACCGTGAGCACTGCCGCCAGTCCATATCGTCGGGCACGGTTGAACGCATAAGCAATGGCCAGAACGATGGCGGCCGCCAGAATTGTGCGAAAGTCGGAGACCGTGCCGTTGACCCGCGCCGTCACGATGGCCGCGAGAGTGCCCGAGGCGATGAGCACCACCAGCAAGGCTGATAACTGCCTGGTGCGGCGGCGCTCAGGCTCCTGGATCGAGGGGTGTGGTTCGGCGAGCCAGCGCCAGAGATTCGCAACAGGCTGTGCCAGAGGCACATTCAGTTTGCGTTGTGACGGAGACGAATGGGTGGACATCAGAGCCCCCAACTTTGCGAAGTGGAGAGAATCGCGAGGTGGTGACGTTAGTTTATCGCATCGGCCGGGCATTGTCTATGGAGCGCATTCCCCACGCCAATGGCCGAAAAGCCCGCTTCTGGCAAGTGGAAGTGGGCTTCTGGCTTATATCCGCTGGAAGTCGTTGTCGCGCTTTACTTCTCTACCGCTCCTCCGTCAATCCACTGCTTCACCAAGGCCAGTTCGTCGCTCGACAACTTGGCGAAGTGCTCGCCGCTCTGCACTTGAATGAGTTTGCTGTTCGCCGAATCGCCCGGCTTGATCACCGGGCCGTTTTGCGATCCCTTCATCGCGCCTTCGTACGTCGTGAGATCCATCCCGGCGACGAGACTGCCGGGGCCGTGGCACATACTGCATTTGTCCTGGAAAAGGGGCTGGATGTTGGCGGTATAGGTCGGCGGGCCGGCGACCGGCGCCGGGACGGGCGTGGGCGCAGGCGTGGGCGCGGGCAACTGCTCGGCGATGATCTGCGCCAGCCCCGGCGCGTCAAAGCCGACGAACTTCCAGGTTGTGCCGTGGCAGGCCGAGTTGGAACAGAACGATGAGTTGTCGGTGCCGCCGGGGTTGGCCGTGTTATGGCACGACGAACAACTTTGGTCGAAAAAGGTTCGGTGCCGCGCGATCCAGTGCGTGTTCAGGTGCGACTGCGGCTCGGGGCCGCGATTGATTTCGATCCGGGTGAGAAACTGGCCGGTGGTCGCCACGTCCGGGATCGTGTGGCACAGATTGCACTCGAGGCGGATGGCCTGCCCCGCCGAGGTGACGTGTTTGCCGTCGTGACAGCGGAAACAGCCGGGCCAATCTTTGTGGCCGAGGTTGTTCGGGTGAGTATTCCAATCCACTTTCTGATGCGGGAATACGCTGGTGGTGTAGATGGCATTCAGAACGCCGATGGCCTGTTTGACCTGATCGGAATTGGCGGCATAGAAGTCGGGGTACTTCCGCGCATAGAAACTATCGAGGTCGTCAATCGCCGCCAGCGCGTCGCCAGGTAAAGGGTACTGCCCTTGCAGAATCTCCACCGCCTTCTGACGGATGATCGGAATCTCCGTCGAGATCAGCCCGCGCGAAAGCGCCGAGTCGACGGCCCGATCCGGCAGTGGAATATTGTGGGTGATCCGGTTGTGGCAGGTGATGCAGTCCATCCGCACGAGTTTGCCCTTGTCCAGCAAGGCCCGATCGAAGTTGGCAGACAGGTCAGTGTATTCTGTCACCCTGCCCTCGGCATCGGTCACCCGAATGTAGGGAATGGACTGTTCGAGCACATCGGTCGCATAGAACTCGACGACGTTCTCGACGTGCCAGTGGATGCCGTATCCCAGCCCCTGGCGCTTCGTGCCGCCGCCGGTCTTCATGGCCAAAAAGATGCTGGTGGGCGAGTTGTCGGCGTCGTCACCGTAGTGTTTGATTTCGATCAATTTGTCGTCGGAGAACTTGGCCGGATAGTGGCAACGCTCGCAGGAGTCGCGCGCCGGCCGCAGTTCTTTGACGAAGATCGGATAGTGGTAGGTATGGAACGCCAGCGAGACGATGTGCCGGACGTCGCCGGCTTTGCGAGTGACCTTCACGCTGATCACGTCCCGCCCGATGTGACAGTCCACGCAATCCACTCGCGCGTGAGGCGAGACGAGGTAGGCCGAATACTCCGGCGGCATCGTGTGGCACGTCGTGCCGCAGAACAGAGGCGAGTTGGTGTATTCCCAGCCCCACACACTGCCGGTGATGAGACCGATCGTCAGCGCGCCGAGAACGGCGTAAGGCAAGGCGACGCGCCAGCGCGGCGAGCCTTGAGGCGGGTAGAAGAAGTTGCGGATGCGGGTGAAGAGGCGTTTCATTTGGTGCCACTCCGTCCGACAAGTAACGTGTTCGATCAGCCGCTCGTATCACGAATATCACGAATGGACGAATGGCACGAATGAGAAAGGGAGAATTCGTGTTATTCGTCTATTCGCGTCATTCGTGATTACTGCCCCTCCGCCGAATCGGGCGAAGGTCATTTCTCCGGTGCACCGTTGGCAATCCACTCCTTCACCTTCGCCAACTCCTCGCCGCTCAATTGGCCGGGGTGATTGCCCTGCGACTGTTTGACGACCAACTTACTGCCCTCGGCCTCGCCGGGGACGATCACCGGGCCGTTGGCGCTCCCCTTGAGCGCATCGGCATAAGTGGCGAACGACAGGCCGGCGATGGATCCGTGGCACGCGCTGCACCGACTGGAGAACAGCGGCCCGACGTACGCCTCCCAGGTGAGCGCGGACACCGGCTCCGGCGTCCCCCCCTCGCTCCCCCCCATTGGGGGGGAGGGGGAGGGAGGGATGGGTGACGGGGTCGGCGTTTGCGGCGCGAAGATCGGCGCGGTCTCGCCCGGCGGCACGGTGGTGATCGCCGTCTGCTCGAAGGTGACGAACTGGATCAGGCCGACGGTCACGACGGCGACGAAGATGGCGGCGGCGGGGATGAAGGCCCGCTCGCGCTTCCGGATCGTCTGTCGATCCGGCGGACGCATCACGCCCGCTTTGATGAGCGCCAGTTCCTCCGGGTGCTCGTGCAACATCTCCTCTTCGGAAAGGCGGCCGGTGAACATGCTCTTGTTGAAGCGCTTGAGGTGCACGTTGTAGAAGTGCCAGAGAATAATCGCCAGCACCGCCAGTACCGCTTCCGCGCCATGGGCGGCTTTGGCCGCCGGAATGGTATCGCCGGGCAGGACGCGCGCCGTCGCGATCGGGTTCCACATGAAGAAGCCGGTCAGGATCATGATCAGCGTGCCCCACACCACGGCCAGATACTCGACTTTTTCATCGTACGAGTATCGGCCAAATCGTGGGCGGGACTTGCCCAAGCCGAGGTCGTAGCGCACCTTTTGCCAGAGATGCACGAAGTCTTCGAGGAGGGGCAGCATCGCCAGCGGCCGGCGGATCACGTAAACGCGATAAGCGGCGGCGACGATGTGAAAGATCGCCCCGGCCATCAACACGATCGCCGCCCAGTGGTGAATCTGGCGGGTGAATTCGATGCCGCCGAACAGGGCGATCATCGCCTGCGAGATCGATGCGTCGGCGAACTTTTGCGGCAGGCCGGTCGCGGCCAGCATGGTGAACGAGATCAGCAGAATGGCGTGCTCGATCCGCTCGGTGAGGGTGAAGCGGACGTAGTCCTTTGGTGACGAGTGACGGGTGACGGGTGGCGGATTGCTAGCGGCGCTCATGATTTGCTGCTCTCCGCCTCATCCTTCATCTTCGCGTAGCGGCCTTCACCCTTCCCCTTTCTGCCTTCCGCCTTCTCGTAGATGCGCCTCGCGGCATCGAGCACGACGAGCACGGTCATCCCGCCCAGTAGAGCCGGGATGAAAATCTGATAGAAGAGATTCACGTAGTAAACCAGGGGCGTCTTCTCCGGCGACGGGATATAGTGCGAGAGCCAGGCATCCGGGAAGTTGGACGTCGCGTCGGGGTGACAGCGTTGACAGCGGGTTAGTAGATTCTGTTTGATCTCCAGCCCCTTCTGCGGATCGTCCACGCGGCTGATGTCGTGAATGCCGTGACAGTCATAGCACACCGGCTTGTTGGTCTGCGCGTCAGGCGTTTGCTTCTCGAACAGGGTGACGGTCGTGCCGTGGAAGTCGGCCACGTAGGTGGTGAGCACCTGAGTCGATATGCCGTACTTGCTCATGCGCGCCGGGTCGGTGTGGCACTTCGCGCAGATTTGCGGCGACTTGAGCCTGAAGGCCGCCGTGGTCGGGTCGCCGATGTTGTGGACGCCGTGACAGTCAATGCAGGTCGGCACGTCGGGGTTGATGTTTTCGAGCAGGGCCGCGCCGTGAACGCTCTTTTTGTACTTCTCGAAGATGGCGTTGTGACAACGCGCGCAGGTCTGCGGAATACGCTGTCGCGCTTCGGCCGTCAGTTGCTTGCGGTCGTTCGGGTTGGTGACGCGCTGGACGGCATGCGCCGTGTGGCAGTCGGTGCACACCGCCGCCTCGCGATTGCCTCCGGCCAGCGCGCAGAGTCGCGTCGCGCCGATCGGCCGCCGTGAACTTGGGATGCGGATACTCCGAAATGGTTTTGTGGCAGTCCACGCAGTTGAGCCCGGCCTCGCCGTGCACCGACGAGTGAAACTTACTCTCGTCAATAGTCAGCGGCAGCGTGCCGCCGTTGCCCATTGCCAGCGAAAGAGACGGCGAGGCATGGCAGGCGAGGCAGGTATCGTTGCTGACACCCTGCGCCGGCGGCGCGGCGGCGGCGCGTGGCGCGATGGAGATCAGCGTTATCGACAATAAGCCTGCCGCGAGGCCGAGCGTAAGCCCAAGCCGGCTCAGTCGCTGTGTCTGTGCTCCCGCCATGAAGCGATTCTCCAGTCGGGCTTTCGGATAAGAAAGATGATAAGTTCTAAGTGGAAGGCAACAGAGTGCCAAAAATAATACCGTTCCGGTGAGTTTTGGCCCGTTAGACTTCCAGCGGTCGTTATGAAGACAGTGCCGGGCCGGGCAGACGCCCGGCCCGGTTGCTGACTACGCGGCTAACTCCAGGTTGTCAAAGACCCCGCCAGTCCGGCGGCAGACGACTAGGGTTGCTGATGGTAGCCCGTGGCCGTCTCGATCAGTTGATCGTCGGTCT
>JACQED010000502.1 GCA_016200785.1 Chloroflexota bacterium | reverse complement strand
TCCACGGCTCATGGTTGGCGGCGGCGTTGGCCGGGCTGGCGCTGGCTCTGCAGATGCCGACGCACATTCAAATCCCATACTACACTGCGGCGCTTGGTTCCGCGTATTGGCTGTGGCACGTTGCGCCTCACCTGTGGCGAGTGATCCGCCGTCAGCCGGGCGAGTGGCGGCGCATTGGGCAATTGACGCTGGCTGGGGTGATATGGCTAGCCTCGTTTGCCGCGCTCGCGGCGGTGGTATTGCTCCCGCTGGTCGAGATTCTGCCGTACAACAACCGCGCCGACTTCACGCTCGCCGATGCGAACAGGTATGCCCTGCCGCCGGCTCTGCTATTCACGCTGCTTACCCCGTCGAATTTTCAGTTCCCGGAGTGGATGATGTTCCCCGGAGTCTCGTCGCCTTTGCTGGCCGCGATCGCCCGATTGGGGAAGCGGCGGGACGCATTCTGGTTCTTCGCGCTTGTGATCGGCTTTGCCCTCATCTATGCCCTCGGCACGAGCACGCCCCTGTTCGGCCTGGCGTTCGCGATCGTTCCCGGTCTCCGGCTCCTGCGCGTGCCGACGCGCCTGTGGTTCTTTGGCGGGCTGGCGTTGGCAGTGCTGGCAGGGCTTGGCGCAGACGCGCTCGCCGATGCTCAACTGCGAGACAAGTTGTGGCAATATCGGCGCGGGCTGGGGGGTGCGGCGGGCGTCTATTTCGCGGCGGGCGGCGCGGCGCTCGCCGGCAATCTTGCGATGTTCGGAAGATGGGACGGCCTCCTCGCGCTTCAACTTATCACGGCGGCGATCATAGTCGCCCTCGGCTGGGGCTGGCTCAGTAGCCGAATTGATGGAGCCGTGCTCCAGTGGGCGTTGATACCCGTCGTTCTGCTCGATCTGTTGCCATTGGCCGGGAGCCAAATTGATCTGGTCAATCCGCGCGATGCGTTCTTGCGCTCGACGCCCGCGCTGGATTTCGTCGCCAGCCGGAAGAGTCTGTTCCGCGTATATTCGCCCGCCGGCGATTTGCCTTATGCAGTGGCGGCGGAGCTCGGCGTTGAATCTCTCGACGGCCTGCTCAACTTTCAACTCGCGCATTCTGCGAGCGTCATCCGCGAGGCCACCGGCTGTGGGAACGCGAGCTATGCCACCGCCATCCCGCCGTGCCTCACCGATCGTCTCCCGACCGCCGTGCCCGACGCCGAGCGCCTCGGGCAATTGAACGTGCGCTTCGTGTTGAGTCATTCGCCGTTGAACGACTCCGACTTCAAACTGGCTCTCGACGGGAGTCCGGCAGTGTACGAGAATCTGCGCTGGAAGCCGCGTGCGCGCCTCACCCCGCGACCCTCTCTCCCGTCGGAAGATGCGCTGACGGGAGGGAGGGAGTCGCGAGCGGAGATCGTGAGTCGAAGCGCGGGTGAGTACGAGATCGCGGTCAAGGCCGCCGAAGCAGCGCGGTTGATCGTTAGCGAAGCATGGGCACCGGGTTGGCAAGCGACGTCGGGCAGGCAATCCCTCGCCGTCGAGCGCGCCGAGGGCGCGTTGATCGGCGTGGCTGTCCCGCCGGGGGATCACCTCATTCACCTTTTCTATTCACCGCTGGGCTGGCGCATCGGCTGGCCGATTTCGATGGCCGCTTTGGCCGGTCTGGCGGTCTGGGTTGTCACATCGCGAAGACGGACGAGGCAGACGTAGCCCGTGCTCCACGATTTCGATATCTTCTACGGCGCCGGTCAAGCGATCCTGTCGGGGCAGTCGCCTTATGCGGACTCGAATTTCTTTTATCCGCCGGCGGCGGCCTACTTCTTTGCGATCTGGGCCGTGTTGCCCTATCCCGTCGCCGCCGGGCTATGGTTAGCAGCCTCCGCCGGCGTCCTGATCGGCGTGACGCGGCGCGGCGCATGGTTGTGGTTCTTGTTTCCGCCAGTCTTTGCGAATTTCGTCAGCGGGCAGATGGACATTTTCATTCTCGGCCTGTGGGCGCTGGTCGGACGCGGGTCGGCGTTGGCGTTGGCGCTGATGACGCTCAAGCCGCAGTTGGCTCTGCTCGTCGTGCCGTGGACTCTCTGGGCGTGGCGGCGTGAG
>JACQED010000515.1 GCA_016200785.1 Chloroflexota bacterium | reverse complement strand
TCCGCCTTGACATCCACTCGAAATTCACGGAGAATTAGGTCAATCACCCTATAGGTTAAATGACCTAAACATGCACTTCTTCTACCCACCCGACCAGCAAGCCCTGTTCACCAACCGCGAGCGCGAACTCGCCGAGTTAGCCCACTATCGCCAGCGCCTTCAGGCCGGCTCGGTTGAGCACATCGCCCTCTTTGGCCTGCGGCGTATCGGCAAGACTTTGCTACTCAAGGAGTCTCTCCGGCAGACACTGGCCGATGGTCTAGCCATCGCCCCGGTCTACATGGACTTCTCCTACCTCTGCAGTTCGCCAGAGAACTTCGCGTTAGGCTACATCGGCCAAATCTGCTATTGGCTGTTGGCAAGAGGGGAAAGCGATCCTGAACCGTTCCTGAGCGCGAATACTCTGCCCAGCGCCGTTCTGCAGGCCGGCGCCTCCGATTTGCACACCGCCCTTCAGCCAATCCTGCGCGAGTTGGAAAAGGCGCGCCCCGACCGACAGGCACTGCTGCGCCAGGCCTTTCGTTTTCCCCGTGAACTGGTCAACGTCCGAAAACGCCACCTCATCCTCATCTTTGACGAATTTCAGGAAATCCGTGCCCTCGCCAATTTCCCTAACAGCCGCAACGTCATCGCGCTCTTCCGGGCCGAAATTCAATCACAGAGCGGCATCCTCTACGTTTTGGCAGGATCGGCCGTCAGCGTGTTAACGGACCTGCTCTCCGATCCCAAGAGCCCCTTGTTTGCCCAATTCACTCGTCTCCCGGTCGGCCCCTTTACTCGTGACGAGACTGGCAAACTTGCGCGCAAACTGACGTCGGACTTGGTCGGGCCAGATCTGTGGCCGGTTATTTACAGCCTGACCGATGGGCATCCGTTCTATGTCACGGCACTGTGCCAACGCCTGCTCAATCTGGTGGAAGTGATGAACAAACCGGTGAACGTCGACACGGTCAAGCAAGCCTTTGTCGCCGAGACACTCGCGCCGATCGGCCGTATTTATGACTTCTGCCGCTACGTCTACGACTTGTCGCTGCAGAAGGCAGTGGGCTATGGGTCGCTCAAGGCGGTGTTACAGATGTTGGCGACAGAAGAGGGGCTGACAGCCAGCCAGGTGGCACGCCGTCTACGGGTGACGGCTGCCAGCGCCAGCGACTATCTGCGTTGGCTGCGAGAGGTGGACTTGATTAGCGAGCGTGAGCGCCGCTACTATTTTCGTGACCCTGTCCTACGGTTTTGGGTGGCCAACGTCGTGCGTGGGGTAGAGGTCAGTCTGACCGCCGAGTCACTCGACCTGACGGGTCTGATCGCCCGCCTCGACGTGCAGTTCCAACGGGCTTCTGAAGAGTTGGGCGTGACGCAGGAAAGCCGCATCCGAGAGATCATGCGTCGTTTCGCCGGACAAACCGTAGATGGTTCACTGCTAGGCCGATCAGAGCCAATGGTTCTGCCCACCTTCATCAAGGTTGACGAATACCTTTCACCTGATGGGCAAATGCAACTAGACGCAGTGGCCGAGACCGCCGACGCTCATAAGTGGGCGGTGGAGGTCAAGTGGCGGAACAAACGAGTCGGTATGAAGGAACTGGAGCGGTTGTACAAGTACGCCCGTGCCCTCTCCGCGCAGGCTTGGCTAGTCTCCAAGGCCGGCTTTCCGGAAGACGCGCTGACGTACGCCCGGCGGCACAGGATGTTTGTGTCAGATGCTGAGGCTGTTGAAGGATTGGAGGCTTTGCTGAAGGCATAGGAGAAACCCCAGGGCAATCGCATACTAACTGAGGTGGGGCGGCGGGGTAAAATGGCGGCGTCAAACATGCGGCAGGCGGCGGGATGACATTGCTCACACGCCGATCCGCCGCTGCCGCCGTCGAGCCTACACCTCGGCCTGGCGTTCGGCCAGCGCCAGCAGCGGCCAGAGCATCGCGTTCAGAGTCGCCGCCGCCGTCCACGTCGTCGCCAGCGCGGTCATGCCGGCGAGCAATGGCCCGGCGGTAGGCCCGAGGACGGCTGCGCCCGCGCCCAGCGCGTACATCCCTGCGGCGACCACGATCAGGATAAACGCGGCGGGCAGCCACGCCCGCCGATCGGACGGCGAGGGCATCATCGAATTGGCGATGGCAAACAGCAGATACAGCCAGAGGATCGATGACAGCGATAGGCTGGCTGTCGCCGCCCGCCACGCTGCCCCCGCGTCCAACGCCGCCAATGCCGCCGCCAGTTCCCCCACGTTGAACTCTGCGCGGAGCGCGAAGCCGCCGATGACGATCACCGCCGCCGCACCGAACAGGAGCGGCGCGATCCCGACCAGCGACTCGCGCAGTGGGTCAGCCCGGCCCACTTCGACGTAGCCGAGTCGCAGCGAGCCGCCCGGCTGGCGTTCCGGCGTCAGCGAGAAGCGCCCGGTCGGGATGCCGACGAGCAGCGCAGTGATCCAGTGCGCCAACTCGTGCAGGGCCACGCCGGGCACGGCCAGAGCCGAGATGGCCGCGTGAAAGATCAGTGCCTTCTCCGGCCACGCGAAGAAATATTGCCCGATGCGTTCGATAGAGACGTGGACGCGCCGCTCGAGGTAGAGCAGGGCGATGAGGAAGAGCGCCAGCCAGAAGACAATCACCGTCGCCGCTCGCTCTTGCCGCCGCGCCTGCGCCGCCTCGACATCTGCGGCGGGGGCGTCTGGTTGATAGACTCCAGATGCGTGACGCTGTGCGCGTGCGTGGCGAGTGTCAACACATCCTCGTCGTTCGGCTCTGCGTCCGCCCTGCTGGACAGGTGCAGCAGCAGCGCCTCCGGCCCGTCATCATCCACAGGCGCGTAGCCGAGACCGATCAGGCGAAGCCCGGCGATCTCGGCCAGCACATCTTCGGCAGGGATGCGGTGATGCTGCGGCCCGCCGCAATCCGGGCACAGAAGCGGCAGGGCATAGCCGTTCTCAAAGACCAGCGTCAGCGGCGTGTCCTGTCCGGCGGGGATCACATCAACGACTGCCCGCGTTCCAATCAGGCTGTCCGTGTACTCGAAAACGCAGCGGTAGAAACCGTCCACAACTTGCCCATTGCCTTCTGCGAGATGCGCGGCGTTATCCCGCGCCGGATCATCGCCCCGGCGATCATCTGGTCGAACTCACCCCGTTCCGCGCCGGTGACGACGGCCAACTCGTGCGCCCGCATCAGCACATAGGGAAAGCCGCTGGTGACGCGGCATTGCTCGACGATGGCCGAATGCGCGAGGTCGAGCAGGCGCGCCTCGCCGGCAACCCATTCCGGCACTTCGACGCGCAGGATCGACTCGTTGCCCGACTGCCCGGCGTTGAGGTAGAAGAAATGGATCGAATGGCTGCGTGGCTTGTAGTGCTCGCGGTTGGGTGGCGAGGCGCTGTCGAACACCGCGCTGCGCTCGCCGGGGCGAAGCGTCTGGAACAGCAGCCGGTCGGTGACGCGCCGGTAGCGGCCCAGAGCGCGCAAGGTGTCGTCGTTGATCTTGTCGTGCTCCGGCGAGTTCAAGTGCAAGAGCCGCACGACGCCAGCGGCCCGCGGGCGATCCACGATCCCGGCCACCGCCGTGTCCGACTCGCGCAGCGTATCCAAGTACGCCAGGTGCTCGCTGAGAACCGCGCTCACCGCCCGCGATCTGCGCCACCGCCACTTCCAGGTCGTGCTGGCTCGGCGTGGTGTAAATGCGCCTCGTGTCCAGCGACGAATGGCCGAGAAGCGCCGCGACCCGCGCTCGCAGAGCGCAGTCCAGCGACACCCCGGCGTTGATCAAGTTCTTGGCGAAGGTGTGCCGAAAGGCGTGCGGCGTGACGCCGACGCCCGCGCGCCGGCCCAGCCGTTCGAGCATCTCCTGCACGCCCCGTGTCTTGAGTGGCTGCCCGCCCTTGCCGACGAAAAGCCACGCCCCGGCCTCCTCCGGGTACTCGTCCAACCACGCACGCAAGGCTTGACGGGCAGTTGCATTGAGCGGCACGTCGCGCTGCTTGCCGCCCTTGCCGTCGCGCACCGTCAGTTGCCGACCGGATTAGTCGAGGTCGTCCATCTGCAAATTGCACAGTTCGCCCACGCGCAGGCCGGTGTGCAGCAACAAGACGACGATGGCACGATCGCGGAGAGCCTGGCGCTTGCCCGCGTCGGTCTTGGCGTTGATACTGCGTTCGGCCTCGCGCACGAGTTTGCCCTGCTCTTTCTTCTCCAGCCACTTCGGGGAAAGCGGCTGCTGATCCACGCTGCGCACGCCGTCGAGGGGATCGGTGTCGATCAAGCCGGCGTGACGCGCCCAGGCGGCGTAGGCCCGGAGCGCCGCCAGCCGCCGCAAGTCCCCGCCCGTCCCGAAGTTTGCGCCGCTTGTGAGATGCTCGGCTTCGTCGTCGCCCGCACCGGCATCGGCGGCTCGCGGGTGGCGGACCAGCCGACGGGAGAGTTACTGCCCAGGATTTGCTGACCGTTCCAGGCCCTGTTGCCTTTCAGCCTGCTCCAGTGCCCGTCCTGCTTTACGCGCACTTTAGGACGCCCTCACGGGCAATTTACTGACAGAGCCAAGTCGAGATGGTAGATTGTAGGCACGCCCGCCCGCGGACGCTTGACCTCAATGCCAACATCCCCCTCGCCTATCTCGACCTCGCCTCCGCTCGCAGAGCGGCCGACCGCGCCATCCCCGCCGGCCGGCGAGACTTTCGCGCGCCTGCTGGCTGACTATCTCCGCCCCGCCGATTTTCAGACCAACTCCGACAGCTCCAGCGCCCTGCCCGGCTTCCCGTGGGACGGTGTCGGGCAGGCGGAGCAGATTCTTAGCCTCGGCCTGGCCAGCCTGATCGAGCGGTTGTTGTCGAGCGCGTACTCCGCGCAGAGAGCCGCGCCGGCTGGCCTCCCGGTGGCTGGCCGCCTCTCGCAAGGCTATCACGCCGGGCATCGCGCGCTCGACATCGCCGTCCCGGCGGGCACGCCGGTTCAGGCGACGATGGCCGGACGGGTGGTGTATGCCGGTTGGAACGACGAGGGCTACGGCAATCTCGTCATCGTCGCAAACGGGCCATATCGCACCTACTACGCCCACCTCGATCGCGTTCTGGTGAAAGCGAGCCAGAGCGTGGACGCGGGCGCGCTCGTCGGATTCTCCGGCAACACCGGCAACTCCACCGGCCCCCACCTGCACTACGAAGTTCGGGTGAACGGCGAGCGCGTGATGCCGGGAGATTCAATCCGCGGCGAATTCTGACTTTCGCCCGAACGGAGATCGATCTTATGCGCGCAACAGCGTTGCGTTCGTTGGGGGCGGTTGTCATCGCGCTGACATTGCTCGCGGCCGCCCAGAGCCGCCGGCCGGCGGCGGCCCAGCCGCCGAATCTGCTGACAAATCCCGGCTTCGAAGCGGGTTATCATCGGCAGGATAGCATCCCCGAACTGGGCGTGCCCAACGAGTGGCGGCTGCATTATCTGGACGGGCAGTCGTTCCCCGGCGTGCCGGCGGGCTACGTGGCCTACCGCCCGGAGTCGGTGGTGTGGTATATCCAAGACGCGCCGGTGGAGGAACGATCGCTCTTCTTCCTCGACGGCAACTACACGTTGAAGGTTTTCAAGCCGTGGGCGCCGCTGTATGCCGCGCTTTCTCAAGACGTGGGCGGTCTCCAGCCGGGCGCGGTATACGAATGGAATGCCAACGTCTTCGTGGACGTGATCGATCACTACGACAGCAGCGGGAAGAAAGTGCCGCCGAGCAATGAGCCTGAGGCCGTGATGTTGCGCCTCGGCGTCAGTTCGTGGGGAGCCACGTGGCGCGACGAATCGCGTATCAGTTACACGCCGTGGTGGACGGCCGGCAACACCCGCCCGTTCCACCAGACCTACCTGGCTCTGCGCCAGCTGTTCACGGCGTCGTCCAGCCGCGTCACCGTTTGGGTCGAAATGGCTTCGAAGTTCGCCTACGTCAACAACGGCTTCTTCATGGACGCTTTCAGCCTGCGGCTCGTCAATCCGCCCACGCCCGACGCCGCGTCGTCCACGCCCACCGCCGCCGGGCCAACGCCCACGCCAACAACGCAGGCAGCAAGCCCGACGCCCACGGCCACGCCGATCTCGGCGACCGCCTCCCCGACCGCCACGGTGGTCGTGACTCCGACGGCCACGCCGACCTCCGCCTTCACCGCGGCTCCTACTACGGCATCCTCTCCCACACCCGCGGCTTCAGCGACTCCCGGCTACACTCTCTACACGATTCGGTCCGGCGACACGCTGTACCGGATCGCGAGCCGCTATGGCCTGACGACGGCTGAACTCGCGGCCTACAACGGCATCACCAACACGTGGCGCATCTATGCCGGGCAAGCGATCAAGATTCCTGCCGCCACAGGATCGGTCGCGGCGCCGGCCTCTCAAGTTGCCCCCACCGCCGCCTCGAGCCAGCGCACCTACGTCGTGCGCCCCGGCGACACGCTCTTTCGCATCGCGCTCAACCACGGCCTGACAACGGCGCAATTGGCGGCGGCTAATGCGATCGCAGACCCTCGCAAGATTTACGCCGGGCAGGTGTTGGTGATCCCGTAACCGGGATTCCCGTTCCCGCCGGATTTCACTCTACCTCAACCCCCGCGCATACTCCGTCAGCCTCGGCACGATGCTCGATGCCTCGAACGTCTCCCACGAACTGCCGCCGGAGATGTTGAAGATCGTCGCGCCGATCACGTAGGAGTCCTGCCGCAGCAGGCTGTCGTACCACGCCAACTGTTGGACGTAGAACTCGACCGGATCGGCGATGCCCAGCTCGTTCGACCAGTATTCGCGGAAGCCGAGCCAGCCCTGCCCACCGTAGCCAGGCCGTTGGCCCGCTCCCGCTCCCCCATCAATCCCTGCCTCCGAGATCACCAACGGGATGGCCAGTCCGCGCGGGATCAGAATGTCGCGGTACAGAAAGCGATAGCGCCCGATCAGCGGCCCGCGATCCGGATAGGCCGGGACGGGCGGATGGTCGTAACTCTCCGGCAAGCCTTGCGCCCACCACAGATACATCGTCGGGGCGGCGTATTCGTGCGTGGTGAGGATCGCGCCGCACCGGATGCCCGCCTCAATCGCCGGGAGAAAGG
>JACQED010000518.1 GCA_016200785.1 Chloroflexota bacterium | reverse complement strand
GAGATGGTGATGCCTGGGGACAACGTGAATCTGACGGTGGAACTGATCACGCCGGTGGCGTTGGAGAAGGGGTCGAAGTTCGCCATTCGCGAGGGCGGGTTGACCGTCGGCGCGGGGGTGATTACCAATATTCTGGATTGAGGAACGAATGGCCAAAAAAGACGTCCGGCCAGTGATTACCCTGGCCTGCAATGAGTGCAAGAACCGGGATTACACGACTGAGAAGAATCGCCGAAACGATCCGGGCCGGCTAGAGTTGAAGAAGTATTGCCGATACTGCCGGAAGCATACGGTGCATAAGGAGACGAAGTAGCGTATCGCGCATCGCTGATGGCTTATCGCGGGTTGTGAAAACACTGGGCGATAGGCGATACGCGAAATGCTCCCACAGGCCAGTAGCGCAATTGGCAGCGCACCCGGCTCCAAACAGGGCGGTTGCGTGTTCAAGTCCTGCCTGGCCTGCCTGTGTCATTGAATTAGCGAAGTGAAGGAGTCCAGTCTGTGGCTAAAGCGCAAGCAGTGAAACAGGAGAATGTCGTTGTCCGCTACATCCGCGAGACGCGGGTGGAGTTGGGCAAGGTTTCCTGGCCCACGCGCCAGGAGGCGCTCAACCTCACCATCGTCGTGCTGTTGGTAACGCTGACGATGGCCATTTTCCTCGGCTCGCTGGACTATGTCTTCACCAAGTTGTTCGAGTTGATTATCGGCGCGTAAGGACAAAGGTGTGGTGGAAGAAGTAAAGCAGTACGAAGCGGAAGCGATCGACGAGCCATTGGAGTCGGAAGAAACTCCAGCCGTGGCGTTGGCGCTGAAGGAGTCGAGCGCGGGAGACGACGTTGACGCCGAGGTCTCCCCGGTCCCGATGTTCGCCGGGGACGAGACGGAAGCGTCTGAACCTTCGGCTGAGTTGACGACCGAAGAAGAGGCGGACATCGCCGCGCCGGCCGAGGGTGAAGCGTCCGAGGACGGGCGCAATTGGTACGTCATCCACTGCTATTCCGGCTACGAGAACAAAGTCCGCCACAACCTCGAACAGCGCATTGACACGATGGGCATGAAAGGCAAGATCTTCGACGTGGTCGTGCCCACCGAAGAAGAGATCGAGGTGCGCGAGGGCAAGCGCCGCACTGTCGAGCGCCGCGTGTTCCCCGGCTACATTCTGGTGCAGATGATGATGGACGAGGACTCGTGGTACGTCGTCCGCAACACCCCCGGCGTCACCGGTTTCGTGGGGATGGGCAACACGCCGACCCCTCTGCGCCCGGAGGAAGTCGCCCAGATCATGAAGCGCATGGAAGCCGAGTCGCCGAAGGTCAAAGTCACTTTCAAGAGCGGGCAGAAAGTCCGCATCATTGACGGGCCGTTCAACGACTTCATCGGCACCGTGGGCGACCTTGACATGACTCGATCGAAAGTGCGCGTGATGGTGTCCTTCTTCGGGCGCGAAACGCCTGTGGAGTTGGATTTCCTTCAAGTAGAAAAAGCGTAGTTCCAAATTTGAATCGTGGGAGGGCCGTCTCATAGGCCCGCTCGCACCACACGGAGACCAAGCATGGCAAAGAAACTTAAGGCCGTCGTCCGGCTTCAGATCGAAGCCGGCAAAGCGAATCCCGCGCCGCCCATCGGGCCCGCGCTGGCCGGGCACGGGATCAACCTGATGGGATTCTGCAAAGAGTACAACGCCCGCACCCAGAATCGGGCCGGCGAGATCATCCCGGCCGAGATCACCATCTTCACCGATGGGTCGTTCACCTTCATCCTCAAGACCCCGCCCACGCCCGTGCTCCTGCGCAAAGCCGCCGGGCTGGAAAAGGGCTCGGCCGAGCCGAATCGTAACAAGGTCGGCAAGGTGTCTCGCGCGCAAGTGCGCGAGATCGCCGAGATCAAGATGAAGGACACCAACGCGGTGGACATCGAAGACGCCGTCAAGCAAGTCGAAGGCACGGCGCGCTCGATGGGCATTCTGGTGGAAGGGTAACGGCCATGAAGAAACACGGAAAGAAATACGCGCAGGCCGCGGCACAAGTCAGCCGCGACACAGCCTATCCGCCGCAGGAAGCCGTTGCGCTCGCCAGGAAAACCTCGTACGCCAAATTTGACGCGACGATGGAAGTGCACATCCGCCTCGGCGTCGATCCCAAGCAGGCCGATCAGCAGGTGCGCGGTGTCGTCGTCCTGCCGCACGGTCTGGGCAAGACGGTGCGCGTGCTGGTCTTCGCCGAGGGCGAGGCAGCGCGCATCGCGAAAGAGGCCGGCGCCGATTTCATCGCCGACGACGAGACGATCAAAAAGATTCAAGACGGCTGGGTGGAGTTCGACGTCGCCATTGCCGTGCCCGAAATGATGGGCAAAGTGGGCCGCCTCGGGCGCGTGCTGGGCACGCGCGGCTTGATGCCCAACCCGAAAGCCGGCACCGTGGCCCCGGCCTCCGACCTGCCGCGCCTGATCAAAGAGGCGCGCGCCGGCCGCATCGAGTTCCGCCTCGACAAGACGGCCAACGTGCATGTGCCGATCGGCAAGGCGAGCTTCTCCGAGCAATCGCTGTACGAGAACTTCGCCACGCTGATGGATGCGATTCGCAAAGCCAAGCCGGCGGCGGCGAAGGGCATCTACGTTCGCAAGGTCGTCGTCGCCGCTACGATGGGGCCGGGGGTGAAGGTCGATCCCAACGCGGCTCTGGCGCTGACCGCGGTGTAATTTCGTAGTAGAGGCGTTCCGGCGGAGCGTCTCTACCCAACAACCTAAAGAAACCCGCGCCTTCGCCATAGACAGCAGGCGCATCGCCGTGCGATGCTTAATTTCCTGCCGAGGTGAAGACTGTCGTGGCAGATAGCCGATAGCAGATGGCGTATGGCCGACCTTCCAGGCCATCAGCCATCTGCCACATGCCAACTGCTACAAGTCTTTGCCCTCGACCGACCGATGGCGCAAAGACTTTTTGTTTCGGGAAGGAGGTGAATCCAAATTGGCACTCACTAAAGAACGCAAGCAGGAACTGGTGGCCGCATACCGCGAGATGGTCAAGAAGAGCCAGGCGCTCGTGCTCACGGATTACCGCGGCCTGCCGATGAGCGGCCTTTCGACATTGCGCAACAAAGTGCGCGAGGCCAGCGGCGAGTTTCACATCACCAAGAACACGCTGACCGAGATCGCGCTGAAGGAAGAAGGCCTGCCCGCGCCGGGCGAGTACTTCACCGGCCCGACGGCGGTCGGCTTTGCTTTCGACGACGTGCCGGGCGTGGCGAAAGCGATCGTGGACTTCGCCAAAGACTCGCAGTTCGTGAAGATCAAAGGCGGACTGCTCGGCAACAAGGTGCTCACGGCAAAACAAGTGGAGGCGCTGGCATCGCTCCCGCCTCTGCCGGTCATCCGGGCGCAGTTGCTCGGCTTGATCTCCGCGCCCGCCAGCCGCCTGACCGGCGTTGTCGCCGGCAGCGTGCGGCAAATCGTCAATGTCGTCAAGGCTTACGCGGATAAAGAACAACCCGCCGAGGCGGCGTAGCGTATCGCATATGGCGTATGGCATATCGCCTATCGCAGACCATAGCATGAGTCAACCATGGCCTGCGATAAGCCATCAGCGACAAGCGATATGCAATGAGCCGATCTACCAAAACCATAGAGGAGAAACTACCATGGCTGACCTCGCCAAAATCGTAGAAGAACTAAGCGGCCTGTCCGTTCTGGAAGCCGCCGAACTGACCAAGATGCTCGAAGAGAAGTGGGGCGTCTCCGCCGCCGCGCCGGTGGCGATGGGCGCGATGATGCCGGGCATGGCCGCCGGCGCCGCGGCCGCCCCTGTCGAAGAGAAGACGGAGTTCACCGTCGTCATCAAGGACGTCGGCCCCAAGAAGATCAACGTCATCAAGGTTGTGCGCCAGCTCACCCCCCTCGGCCTGAAAGAGGCCAAGGACCTGGTGGACAGCGCGCCGGCCACGCTGCTGGAAGCGGTGAGCAAGGAAGTCGCCAACGACGCCAAAGCCAAGCTCGAGGCCGAAGGCGCAGTGATCGAGATCAAGTAGCGCCGGAAGGCGTAAGGATGAAGGATGAAGGCGGAAGAACGGTTTCTCGTTCTTCCGCTTTCTGATTTCTGACGACGGCTCTTGTCTTGCCCTTCTTCCGCTTCGTGGCTATACTCTGCGCCGGAGTTTCGACGTGACAACGCAGAAGATTGGCCGCTACGAAATCGCGCGCGAACTGGGGCGGGGCGGGATGGCAATTGTCTATCTCGCCCGCGACCCGCTGATGCGCCGCGAAGTCGCGCTCAAAGTCTTGCCGCGCGAATTCCTGCACGACCCGACCTTCCGCGCCCGCTTCGAGCGTGAGGCGCAGGCCGTCGCCGCGCTCGAGCATCCGGCCATCGTCCCGGTCTACGACTTCGGCGAGGCCGACGGCCAGCCATTTATCGTCATGCGCTGTATGACCGGCGGCACGCTCCACCGGCGAATCGCACAGGGGCCTCTGCCATTGCCGGAGATCGCCCGCCTCATTCAGCGCATCGCCCGCGCGCTCGACCGCGCGCACTCGCGCGGCATCATCCACCGCGACCTCAAGCCGGGCAACATCCTGTTCGACGAAGACGACGAGCCATATCTTTCGGACTTCGGCATCGCCAAGATGACCGAGGCCTCGACGGCATTTACCGGGACTGGCCTCATCGGCACGCCCGCCTACATGTCGCCGGAGCAGGCGCGCGCCGCCAAAGACCTCGACCGGCGCACCGACGTGTATTCGCTCGGCGTGATCCTGTTCGAGATGCTCACCGGCCAACAGCCGTATCACGCCGACACGCCGATGGGCTTGGCGATCGCTCACATCAACGACCCCGTGCCGCGCATTCTCGAAGTGAAGCCAGACTTGCCCCCGCCGTGTGAAGCCGTGATTCAACGCGCGCTGGCGAAGGATCGGATGGCGCGATATGCGACGGCCGGGGAGTTGGCCGATGACGTGAGCCAGTTGGCCGCCTGGCTGGCGCTCAACAGGGCCGAGGCGGTGAGCACGCCGACCGTCGCTGGACCTCTGCCCGTGCCGCTTCCACCGGTCCCGCTGGTTGCCGAAACGCCTGCCGGAGAGACCGCCTCTCCGGGGCCGCCGCCCACAGCCGTTCGGCCCCGGCGCGCTCCCTCGTGGATGGCCCTCGGCGCAGTTGGCCTAGTTGCGCTGCTCCTCGTGCTCGCTCTCGGCGGCGTGATCGTCTTGCCCGCCCTATTGATTCCAGTCGCCTCTCCTTCGCCGGCCCCGACGGCCGAAATCGCGCTTGTCCCCTCGGACACGCCGAGCCTAACGGCGACGCGCACCCCGCGCCCTTCCCCAACTTTCACTCTTACCCCTGCCTTCACTTCCGTCCCTGGCCCTGGCTCCACTCTCGTCTCGGAAGTAGATAACGCCGTGATGGTCTTTGTCCCGGCGGGCGAGTTCCTGATGGG
>JACQED010000043.1 GCA_016200785.1 Chloroflexota bacterium | reverse complement strand
CACCGGCGGCACGGCGTGGCAGGCATTCAAAGGGCTGTCCATCCCGGTCGCCGGCAAGACCGGCACGGCCGAAGACCCCGGCTCGCCGAACGGCCTGCCGCACTCGTGGTTCGCCGGGTACACGGTCAAGAACGATCCAAACCGGCCCGACATCGCCTTCGCCGTCCTGGTCGAGAACATCGGCGAGGGATCGGAGTACGCCGCGCCCATCGCCCGGCGCATCGTCGAGGTGTATTTCTTCGGACGGCCCTACACGCTCTATCCGTGGGAATCGTCGTTCGGCGTGACCGCTGTGCCGACTGAGACGCCCAGTCCATTGGAAACGCCAGTCGAAGGCACGCCGCCGTCGCCGTAAGCACGCCACCCGCCATTTGGCGTGTTCCCAAACGGGTCAAATGGCCCTGTCCGGCCCGCCGAGTTTCCACGTACAATCAAGCGGGGAGCCGGCCCGACGCGAATACATCCACGACGTTCCCCATCGTCTGCATTCTTTGCCGAGGGAGTATGCCCGATGACCACGCCCATTGCCCGCCCGACCACCGTCGCCAACCCCGGCGGCCTCACTACTGTCATCACCCGTCACTGGCTGCTCATTGTCATCCTGATCTGGGGCTTGTTCGTAAGCCTTCCCTGGCTCGCGCCGGTGTTGATGAAACTAGGGGCGGCACGCGGGGCCGCCCCGTACTGGACAGACGCGGGCAAAGCCATCTACACGATCTACTCGTTCACCTGCCACCAACTGCCGGAACGGTCGTACTTCCTCTTCGGCCCAAAGGCCATGTACTCGCTCGAAGAGATTCAGGCGGCGTGGCAGAAGACGAACAACCCAATCGTCCTGCGCCGCTTCATCGGCAACGAGACGATGGGCTGGAAAGTCGCGTGGTCGGATCGGATGGTCTCGCTGTACACTTCCATGCTCGCGGGAATGATCCTATCCACCGCGCTCCGCAAGCGCCTGCCGCCTTTACCGATCTGGGCGTTCATGCTCTTGCTCGTTCCGATGGCGGTTGACGGCGGCACGCACGCCGTGAGCGACGTGCTGGGCGGCGGCGTCGGCCTCGGCTTCCGCGACTCGAACACCTGGCTGGCAACCATGACCAGTTACCAATTCCCGCTCACCTTTTATGCCGGCGACGCGATCGGCTCGTTCAATTGGCTTATGCGCCTGATCACCGGTATACTTATGGGGCTGGCCGTCGTGTGGCTGATCCTGCCGATGATGGACAACTGGCAAGGGACAAGTGGCGAGTGACGGGTGGCGCGATACTCGACACTCGTCACCCGTCACCTTTGTGGGAGTAACTTTATGACCGACCCTGTCCTGCCCATCCGCGTCGTCCTCGCCGACGACCACGCCGTCGTCCGCAAAGGTATCCGCGAGTTTCTCGAATTCGGCGGCGAGGTCACCGTCGTGGCCGAGGCCGCCGATGGCGTGGCAGCCCTCAACTTGATCCGCGAGCATCAGCCGGATGTGGCGGTGCTCGATATTCAAATGCCGGGCCAGTCCGGCATTGAAGTCACGCGCGCCCTCCGCGCCGAACGCCTGCCGGTCGGCGTCCTGATTCTCACCGCTTTCGACGACGAACCCTATATCCGGGCCGTCCTGCAAGTCGGGGCCAACGGCTACGTGCTCAAAACCGCCGAGGCGCACGAGATCGTCGAAGCCGTCCGGGCCGTGCACGAAGGCCAGTCCGCGCTCGACCCGGTCATCGCCCGCAAACTCATGACGCAACTGGCCTGGCCCGAGGCCGAAGCCCAACAGCGTGTCGAACCCCTCACCGAGCGCGAACTCGAAGTCCTGCGCTTCGCGGCGAAAGGCTACACCAACAAGGCCATCGGCGCGCAGTTGTCCATCAGCGACCGGACGGTGCAGGGGCATCTGGCGAAAATCTACGACAAACTCGGCGCGGCCAGCCGCACCGAGGCGGTGATGCGCGCTGTCACGCTCGGCTGGATCGAACCGGTAGTTTCGAGTGAGAGTTAGAGTTGGCGAATAGCGGCCTTCCCCCGTCACCCGCCCCCCGTCGCACGTCACCTGCCCTGCGCGGCTTCGCCGTGCAGTTGATCGCGCTGACCATCCTCCCGCTGACCGCCCTGCTCGTCGTCATCGCCCTCGGCAGTATTACCATTCACCAGCGCGAGATGCGGTCGCTCGTCGTCAAACAAGACGAACGCACGGTGCGGGCCGCCGCCGTCGCCCTCTCGGAAAGGTTGACGCACCACGCCGCCCTGCTGCGCGCGCTGGCCGATCGGGGCGCCGAACGCGAAGGGCAACCGCAAGGGTTGCCCCTACATGATGTGCTTTCCGAATCGTCGTATCTGATCGCCGATTTTGACGGCGGCGTGGCATTCTATTCGCCTCAGGCTGAATGGCTGGCGGCCTCTACCCCCGAGTCGAACTGGGCCACGCGCCCAATCGCCCGGCTGCTCCCACAAGCGCTTTCCAAAGCCCAACCGATCTTCTCAGAGCCGTTCGACGACTCCACGCTCGGCCAGACCGCCATCGTCGTCGCCTCGCCCTCAGCCGACGGCTCGCTGCTGGCCGTCGGCGTTTTCTCCCCGGCCACGCTTGGCCTGCCTGACCTCGGCCCAAGCCTCGGCGCTGGCCCGCGCGCCCACACCCTGCTCGTCAGCGCCGACGGACAACCTCTGTTCGAGT
>JACQED010000516.1 GCA_016200785.1 Chloroflexota bacterium | reverse complement strand
GCCCGAGATCAATCTCCCGGCGAGGCGCAGATGCGCCGGGCCGACGATGGCCCCCAGTGCCGACTGACGATCCTGATAGATCGCGAACCGGTCGTTCTGCACCGTCAAGTCGATCAGCCGGCGGCCATGATGCGGCGGAACCACCAGCGTCAGCGGCATATCGCCCGCCGCCGTAACCGCATCGCTTAGCGCCGCAATGCCCTCAGGCTCCGCGCCCGCGAGGTCGCTGAGGTCCACGGCGACCGGCCGCCGCCACGATTCGGCCAGCAGTGTCTGCAAGCGCGCTTTGATTTCCTGGCCGGCGTCCGCCGTGAGCCGGCCGCTCAGCGCCAACACGATCGCGCCGTGCTCGATCGTCTCGCTCACCTTCAGCGCTTCCCACTCGCCGAGGAAAATTTCCAGACCTTCGTATCCGGCAGTGACCTCCAGCGACGCGCCGTCGGGTTGCAGGCGGGCGTAAGCCTGCGCGGCCTCGGCCACTTCCCAGATCTGGCGGTCGGTGTGATTCGGATCGTGATGGACGGTGATGAGCCGCTTCGTGCCGGAATGCAGGGCGATGTCCACGCCGATGAACGCCGAACTGTGACCCCAGTCCTCGTAGGTGAAAGCGTCTTTGAGCGTGAACTGCGAGTCGAAGGCCAGCACGTCGGCGCCTCGAAAGAATTCAAGGTGAGAGCGCATGTTCTCGTCGTCGAGCGTCTTGAATTCGGCGTCGCTGGCGAAGACGAACGACCCGTCGCCGTCGTCGAAACGGTAGGCGTAGGCGATGCCTGGATGATGCAGGTGTATGTTGCACACCCGCACCCCGCCAATTTGGACCGTGTCGCCCTCCTGCAATGTCACGTACTCGAACGTTGCCGGCAGCACGTCGGGGTTGATCGGAAAGAAGGTCGGCCCGGTCATCAAGTGGCCGAGGTATTCCAGCGGGTGATGATTGACGGCGTAGCAGATGATCCGATTGCCTTTGATGTACGCCGGCTTGAAAAAGGGAAAGCCCATCAGGTGATCCCAATGGGCGTGAGTGAAGAAGAGATGGGCCGTGCCTTTGCCCAGCGCAAAGTCGCGCGCCATGAGCGACAGCCCGAGCGAGCGCAGGCCCGAACCGGCATCCACGACGATCGTGTGTTCGCCGCTCCGGACCTCCACGCAGGTGGTGTTGCCGCCGATGACGCCGCCGACGTAGAATGGCAGGCTGGCCAGATAGGCGCGGATGGCGTCGGGGTTGGCAAGGTCAACGCCTTTAGCGCCGGCGACGGCTTGAAACAACTTCGCCGTCAGGCCATCATAGTTCAGTGGAGCCGGGAGAGACCCACGTACCCCCCAGAACTTCACACGCATGGGGCAAAATTGTAGCACGCACGCGGGGAAGCGGCAACCGGGCTATCCAACCGTCCGCTAACGTCAGCTCGTCGAGGCCACCTGCCAGCGCAATGGCCTCCCCTCGAGCGCGGCCAACACTTCCTCGGCGATGTCCACCGCGGCGCGAAGTTGCGCCTCATGCGTCTGCGCGCCGACGTGCGGCGTGCAGATGACTTTGGGATGCACGACAAGCGGCGTAGGCCCCGGCGGTTCGGTCGCGAACACGTCCAGCCCGGCCCCGGCCACCTTGCCCGACTCTAGCGCGGCCAACAACGCGGTTTCGTCGATCACGCCGCCGCGCGCCGTGCAGACGATTCGCACGCCGTTCTTCATCCTGGCGAATGCGTCGGCGTCGATCATGCCTTTGGTTTCCGGCGTGAGCGGCGAGTGGATCGAGATGAAGTCCGCCGAGGCCAGCAGGGCATCCAGCGTCACCGGCTCCGCCCGCCGCGTGCGAATGTCGTCGTCGGAGAGATACGGGTCGTACGCCGCCACCTTCATCCCAAGGACCACCGCACGCGCGGCCACCGCCGCTCCGATCCTGCCGACGGCCACCAGCCCCAACGTCTTGCCGTTCAATTCCGTTCCGGCGAGGCCGCTCTTGAGCCACTCGCCCTTCTTCATCGCCGCATCGGCGCGCGGAATCTCGCGGGCCAGTGCCATCATCAGGCCGATAGTCAGTTCGGCGACGGCCACCGTAGCGGCCAGCGGGCTGTTGACGACGGTGATGCCCTGCGCGATGGCGGCGGCCACGTCAATGTTGTCCACCCCGACGCCGGCCCGTCCGATGACTTTGAGGCGCGTTCCGGCGGCGACGACCTGCGCATTGACTTTAGTGCGCGACCGGACGATGAGCGCGTGATACAGCGGGAGCGCCGTCAGCAGTTCTTCGGCGGTGATCTTCGGATTGACCGTGACTTCGCCTGACTTCCACAGAAGTGCGAGGCCCTCTTCGGCGAGGCCGTCGGAGATGAGGATTCTGTATGAAGCCATGTCGTTATTCCGGTGGAGTGTGGAGCGTGGAGGGTGAAGCGAAGATCACTCCACCCTCCACGCTTCACGCTTCACGCCTAACCGTTCGTCCGCTGAAACTCACGCATAAACTGGGCTAACGCCTCGGCGGCTTCCATGGGGAGCGCGTTGTAAAGAGAAGCGCGCAGTCCGCCCACCGACCGATGACCCTTGAGTCCGACCAGTCCCTCCGCCGCAGACTTCTTCGCGAACGCATTCTCCAGTTCTTCCGAGGGCATGCGGAACGTGACGTTCATCCGGGAGCGGCTGTTGGAGCGAGCGTGGCCGCGATAGAACCCGCCGCTGTCGTCAATGATGCGATAGATCAACGATGCCTTTTCTTCGTTGCGCCGGGCGATAGCCTCCAGTCCGCCGACGTCCACCAGCCAGCGCAGGACGAGTCCGACGACGTAAATGGCAAATGCCGGCGGCGTGTTGTAGAGCGACTTGTTGTCCGCCATCATTTTGTAGTCGAGCATGATCGGCAATTTCGGGGGGGTGCGCGCCAGCATGTCGTCGCGGATGATCACCACGGTGACGCCGGCCGGGCCGACGTTCTTCTGCGCCCCTGCGTAAATCATCGCATATTTCGTGACGTCGAATGGGCGGCTGAGGAAATCGGACGAGGCGTCGCATACCAGCGGCACGCCGGAGGGCGGCACGGGTTCGGTATGCCATTCCAGGCCGTGGATAGTTTCGTTGGCGGTGAAGTGCAGGTAGGCGGCGTTCGGGTCCAGGTCGAGTTCGGACTGCAAGGGTAGACAGTTGAAGTTACTCTTTTCGCCGGTCCACGCCACGCGAGCCTTGCCCGACTTCTCGGCCTCTTTGAATGCGCCTTTGCCCCACGCGCCTGAGACGACGTAGTCCGCCGATCCGCCATCGGGCCGCAGGTTCGCCGGCGCCATCGCGAACTGCAACGTCGCCCCCCCTTGCAGGAAAATGATTTTGTAATTGTCGGGCATCTTAAGCAAGGCCCGCAAGTTGGACTCGGCCCGGCCGATGATGTCCTCGAACTGCGCCGAGCGATGGCTCATCTCCATTACGGACATGCCACTGCCGGCATAGTTCAGCATCTCGGCCTGCGCCTGCTCGAGAACCGGCAGAGGCAGGACACCCGGGCCGGCGTTGAAGTTGTGGACGCGTACCGATTGATTATTGGTCATCGTTCGTATCATCTCCGAGGAGGGGTTGGCCCATTACAACAGGTTCCTTCTCGATTTACGTGATAGACCGACGCGGTCTGTGAGACCGCGTCGGTCTTGGCCACGGCAGACCCGTACGTTACCGCTGTAGACGAAAGCGATCGAGACTGGCAAGTGACCGTGGCTTCGGGGCCGCCCTCATAACTGACGTTCGCGCCGCAGGAGGGACATTTGAAGACTTGGATCTGAGGCATGGTCGGGCCTCGGCGTCTTCTGGTTGAATTCAGCCCATCTCCAGATTCACATCGCCACTTCCGGCAGATGCTTCATCGCTTCCTCGACCATCGCCGCCGGGTACTCGTAGTCTTCCAGTTTGCCGTTGTGGAATTGGTCGTATGCCCCCAGGTCGAAATGCCCGTGGCCCGACAGGTTGAAGG
>JACQED010000503.1 GCA_016200785.1 Chloroflexota bacterium | reverse complement strand
GTGCTGTCTCCGCCACTCGAATAGCGCCACTGCCAGCGCGTGGGTGACGTTCATTGATCCATTGACGCCATACATGGGTATGTGTACCGCTTGCTGACATTCGGCGAGCACGGAGGGCGGAATACCATATCGCTCACTGCCGATCACGAACGCGCATTGCTCTGGCAAGTTGGCTTTGAAAATGCTCAGCGACCGAGTTGTCAACTCCAGCGCAATCAATTGCGGAAGGGAAGGGGCGATTTCCGCCAAGAATTCTTCCTGGGAGAGAAATTCCCATTTGACAAGTGCGTCGCAGTTTCGCGCGGCGCGGCGTACGCGAGCTAAATCGGAAGCTGCGTGATTCAGGAAGATGACCCGTTGACTGCCGGCAGCGTCGGCCAGTCGCAACACACTGCCTATGTTCTCCGGTACTTGCAGGCCGACAGCCACAATCGGCGGCCCGGGTAGGTACGCTCCGGCTCCCCGCATCTCTTTTTGTCGTTCGTACAAAACCTGACCTTCCAGTTGCTCACCGGCCAACAATTCAGCGCTCATACCGGCTTCGCATCCTCGGGTAGAGTAGTCATACCATGATAGTTCTCGTCCAACAGGCCGCCGTCCTTATCGAGGTGTCGCGTATGATGGCCGACCTCACTGCCGTTTTTCTTGTATTGAAGCACCTCATCCCGACCACCCGGCGCATACTTGTCCGTGTCATAGACGACGAACCAGACTTCCCACTCATCGCCATTCGGGCAAGTATATTTCTGTTGTAGCCGCTCCATCTTTTGCCCCTCTACGGCCTCGCCCCCACATACACATTATCCCCCGACGCGACGAACAATTCTTTTCGCGTCCCGACGCCGATGGCGGCGATGGGCGAGTCGAATTGGCCGGCGTGGCGGAATTGGCGCTGGAGAACGAGCTTGAGGCTGACCTGGTAGAGACTGCCGGCGCTGGAGTCGGCGAGGTAGAGCGAGGGTTCGGGCGGAGGGTCGTAGAGGATGGCGAGCGGATTCTTGAGGTCGTCGAGGCGGTTGCCGCTAGCATGGCCCTGGCGGCCGTCGGTGAACACTGCGTTCTCATTGCAGTTCGTCTGACTACCGTCCGCAGTGCGATTGCACGTCATGACGCGGCCATCGGCGTAAAGGATGAAGATGTCGCCGTTGGCGATCGTGAAGTCAATCGCCTGGCCGAGATCGTACGAAACCGAAGTGAAGTAGTGCGATGGGCCTTGCGAGAACTGCCCGCCGGGGCGGTTGAACAACCAGATTTCGTTCGCCTGCGGGTCGAGCACGTACAGCCCTTCACCGTACAGCGCGATCGCGCGTGGACTTTTCCAGCCGGTGTCAGGTGGGGTGAGTTGGGTGGCGAGCGGGGCCGATCCGTCGGGCGCGCAGAAGACGAGCGTGCCGCCGCCGTCCATCGCCATGAGCGCATCGGATCCCGCCGGGCTTGGGCCGGTCACCCACGCCATATCCACGATCGCGCCGACGACGTGCGATCCCACCGGCCCACTGCCACACTTGAAGCCTTCGTCCAGCGCGTATTCGCCGGACTCGTTCCGCAGAGCGCGAAAGACTCGGCCGGACGCCGGATCGAGCGCGTATACCGCCGGACCGCTGACGACGAGGTTCGTGAGATTGACACCGCGCCCGAAGCCGCCAGGCACGAGCGGCTTGAAGTTCAAGCGCGTGGTGAGGTCGATCGAGTCGACGAAGGCTTGCGCTTCACTGTGCAAGCTGCCGACCTCGACCGCGCCGGGGCGCACGGCGTCGGCTTTGTCGAGCCAATCGATCGCGGCCTCCCAGTGAGGCCGCGCGCTGAGCGCATCGGGCGCAGTGCGGGCCAGGCTGACTTCCATCTGGGCCTGCGCGAAGAATTCGGCGTATTGTTGATCGCGCCCGCGTTGAATGTAGATCGCGGCGACGAGCAGGGCGACCACGATCGGCAGGCCGATGGCGATGGCCGCCATCAACGAGGTCGGCAGCCGAAGATCGCGCTCGCCCAGCGCGCCCTCCGGCAGGACGCGGCGCAGAAGGCCATTCAGCCCGCGGCCGATGCTCTGGCCGAGGGATTCGAAACTTTTCTGGAGCGACTCTTGCAGGGCGACGAGCGGCGAGGGGCCCTTGGGCTTGTCGCGCGCCGATCCTTTCGTCGGGCGGCGCGGAATGGCCGGCGCGGAGATCGATTTTTCCACATCACCGATGTCTCCGAGGCGGGGCGGCCGGCGGCGCGCGGGAGGCGCGACCGGCGAAGGGGATCGGGTGAAGGTTTCGATCTTCGGCGGGAGATCGAGTGACACAGAGCGATCGTCGCCGCCGCGAGGCGCGTCGCCCCATCCCTTCGCCGGCGCGGGACGAGGCGGGACGATCTTTTCATCGACGTCAGAGGGAACTGAGGGCGACGGCGCGATTCGTTCGCCGTCGTCCATCGGCGGCGGCGTGGGACGTCTCGAAGGCCGAGGCGGCGCAGCTTTCAGAGGCAGCGGCGCAGGCGGCGAGGAGGGCGTGGGTGCTTTGGCGTCGGATACGGTCGGCGCGCGAGCGCCCGGCAGGGATGCCAGACTTGCGCGCAGGCGATCCATCGCCGAGGGTGTCTTGCTTTCGGGCACGGGTTGCAGCGCGCCCGCCGGGACGAAACGCGCGGCGAGGCCGGAGACGTCGGGGCCGGCGCGTTCGGCCAACCGGTCGGCGGCCAGTTCGAGCGTCAGGTCGTTGAAGGCGGCGAATACCGCATCGGCCCACACTTCACTTCCCAGAACGAGGTAGTCGCCGGCGGAGAGGGCGCAGGTGGCGAGATAGGGATCGATGGTCTGGCCGATGCCGAGAGGCCGCGTGTCACGCGGCTCGGGAGGGAAGCGCTCGATTTCACTGGGGCGCACCACGGCCGACGTGACGGAGCCGGTGTGCGCGAGGTACAGGTCAGCGTTGCGAAGGATCGCCAGAGCCATTGAGCCTTGCGCGTTGATTCCCTGATGCCCGACGCGCAGATTCCATTGAACGAGATCGAGGTTGATGACGCGCGCTGTCTCGCGTAGTGCCGATGTGACTGAGCCGGGCACGCCGAAGTAAGTCTTTGCGGCGATGTCCACCAGTTCGATGGCGCGCGTCTCCAGCGTCGAAGTGGCCGACTGCGCCGGCCGCTCGGCCGTGGCCGGACTGCGCGGGTGCAGGATGATGGCGATGAAGAGGAGATCGCGATCCCGCCCGCGAGCCGTCTTGCGTGTCGCCGTCCGCACGGCAAAGCCGGCCGGGTGAATGGTCTGGCGCGCGCCGCCGACTTTGGAGAAGAAGGCAATGTCCGCTTCGAGGGATGAGGTCATGGGGGTTGTCCCTCAGCTTCGGAGTCCTGAGAGAGAGCGGTGCTGTGGTTAATCGTGCAAGGAGTATACCATCGGGAGAGTCGGAGGGCAATCGAGATCAGTACAGGCCCCGCTCCATCAATTCTTCGTCCGTCCGTCCGAAATAATGGGCCAACTCGTGAATGAGGGTGTGATTGACCTGGGCCTTCAACTCGGTCTCGGTTCGCGCGCCGGCCTGGAGCGGGCCTTGAAAGAGCGTGATGCGATCGGGCGCGAGCAGGATGCTGTCGGCGTGGCGCTCGACGAGGGGCACACCCTGGAAGAGGCCGTAGAGCGTCAGGTCGGGTTCGACGCCGGCGAGTTGTTCCGGCGTCGGCCACTCGGCCACGTCGAGGATCACCTGCTCGGCGTCGAAGCGGAGTTCCGGCGGCAGGCGTTCGAGGATTTCGGCGGCGGCGGCGAAGGCAAGTTCTTCAAAGCGTTTCTGGGTGATTCGCATGGGGGAGGCCTCTGAGAGGATCATACCGCAAAGCCGCGAAGAACGCGACGATTCTTTCTTGGCGCCCTTCGCGGCTTCGCGGTTCGATTCCCCGTTTGACAGATCGCCCGCTTCCGGGTATATTCTCCATCACAATCGCATATCCGATCGGCCGGGGTGCCCTCAACCCCGGATGGTAGGGCTCAAAGGCGAAGCCGGTGACCAAGCCTCCTGGAGGCTAGGAAGTCCGGCGCTGTCCCGCAACTGTGAGTTAGCCGATAGCGAATAGCAGATGGCCGATGCCAAGTCACCATGTGACGACATCCATCTGCCATACGCCATCTGCCATATGCTAACAAGCCAGGTCGCCCGCCCCGGCCGGCCACATTCGCCTTCGCGAGAAAGGGGATGAGCCGCTGCCGACGAACCGCAGACCCAGTGAACGCTCAGCCTCCCGCCTCTCAAGGTGGGGGGCTTTTTTGTGCCTCGATCGCATCTTGATTTGAAAGGAGCTCAGCTCAAGATGAAACCACATTTGTCATTGACTCTGACGGCTCTGCTCGCCATCGCCATCGCCGCGTGCGGCCCGGCAGCCACGCCTCAGCCCACCCCGCCGCCTGCCCCGACTGCGACGGTCGCGCCGCCGACTCAAGCGCCGACCGCAGTTCCGACGATTGCGCCGAGCGCGACCCCGGCTGCTTTTCCGATGACGTTTACCGACTCGCTGGGCCGCACGGTGAAGATCAATGCCGCGCCTCAGCGCATCGTCTCACTCGCGCCGTCCAACACCGAAATCCTGTTTGCTATCGGAGCCGGGAGCCGGATCGTCGGCGCGGATCCGTACTCTGACTATCCGCCCGAGGCCAAGTCCATCGCCAGAATTGAGAACTACCCCAAAGTCAACGCGGAAGTCGTCGTCGCCCTCAAGCCAGACCTGGTACTGGCCGGCGGCATCACCAACCCGGACGATGTTGCCGCCCTCAATAAGCTCGGGTTGACGGTGTACACTATTGGCACACCGGCAGGAATCGAGGCCATCTTCGCCAGCATCATCACTGTGGGCCAACTCACGGGGAACAGCTCTCGGGCCGAGCAAGTCGTCACCGGCTTGCGCGACCGCTTCCAAACCCTCACCGACAAAGTGGCCCAGGCCCAATCCAGGCCGAAGGTGTTCTATGAAATTGACGACACCGATCCAGCCAAGCCCTGGACGGCGGGGCCAGGCTCATTCACCGATGTGCTCATCACGCTGGCCGGGGGGCAAAACATCGGCGCGGCCGGTCGGGATCAATATTTCCAGATGAGTCTGGAAGAGATCGTAAGCCAGAACCCGGACGCGATCATCTTCAGTCACTCCGGCTACAGCGGGCGCACGAAAGAGGAGGTACTTGCCCGCAAAGGGTGGGAGAACATCGCGGCCATCAAGAACGGTATAGTGTTCTCGATTGATGCCGATATCGTTGATCGGCCCGGCCCGCGCATCGTGGACGGCCTTGAGGCGCTGGCCAAAATGATTCATCCGGAACTGTTCAAATGAGCGCGACAACCGCAGAAGAACGATGGCTGAGACAACCGGCTCGTGAGATAATGCCGCCAATGCGGAGGAGAGGCCTGCTCTTCGTTCTCTGCGGGCTGGCGCTCGGGCTGGCTGTTCTCCTCGGCGCCGCCGTGGGGACGGTCGCCATCCCCCCGCAGACGGTGGCGCAGATGCTCGTGGCGCGTCTCCCCTTTCTCCACATGGCGGCGCAGTGGCCGGCGACTTTCGAGACGATCCTGTTCGAGATTCGTCTGCCGCGCGTCGCTCTCATGGCGTTGAGCGGCGCGGCGCTGGCCGCCTCCGGCGCGACGTATCAAGGTCTTTTTCGCAACCCGCTGGCCGATCCGTATTTGATCGGCGTGGCCGCCGGCGCCGGACTCGGGGCGACGCTGGCGATTACGGTCGGCCTGCCGCACACCGTCTGGGGGCTAAACGTCGTGCCGCTGGCCGCCTACCTCGGCGGGCTGATGACTGTGACGCTGGTCGTCCTCATCGCGCGCGTCGGGCGCACGGCCCCCGTCACCACGCTGATACTCGCCGGAGTGGCCGTGGGTTCATTTGCCGTCTCGCTCACCACGGCGTTGATGCTGCGCTCGCCGGACGGCATGCGCCGGGCCTTTGGCTGGATGCTCGGCGGCTACAGCACGGTCGGTTGGGACCCGGTGCAAGTGATGGCCCCGTATGTTGTGGTCGGTCTTGCGGTCCTTCAAGTTTACGCACGGCTGTTGAACGTCCTGCAGCTGGATGAAGAGCAGGCCCGCCAACTCGGCCTGAATGTCGAGCGGCTGAAACTGACATTGGTGGCGACGGCGACGCTCGTGACGGCCACCGCCGTGGCGTTCAGCGGACTGATCGGCTTCGTGGGATTGATCGTTCCGCACATCATGCGCCTGATCGGCGGGCCGGATCATCGGCGC
>JACQED010000519.1 GCA_016200785.1 Chloroflexota bacterium | reverse complement strand
TGCGGGGATGTGGGGAAATCCGATGACCGATGGGCTGGCAGCTTCCCCCGTGCAATAGTCCGTCTGAATCACATATTCGATCTGATGCTCAGCCGCAAAAGCGATAACAGTTTCGTCGGAGACCTGGCCGTTGAATTCCGGGCCATACAGATCATAGGACGGTCCGGGGCGAGCGTCGGCGGGTCGATCGAGCCACCACTGATAAGTGTCCAAAGTTGTTCCGGTCATCGCCGCGAGTCTCGATATGCTTCTTTCATTTCGCCAAAGAGGCATGGAATAAACGAATGGATCGCCCATGAGAATTGCGGCGCCAGGTGGCAACAACCGCTGGAGGTCTGCCACCGCCAGTTGTCGGGTGTCGGGGCGAGCCAGCAACACGTCGGTCTGGATTGTCGGAAGCGCCTCCCAAGCGATGAGGGCCAGCGACAGAAGGCCAACCGGCCAGGCTAATCGCTCGTAGCCGAGCCTGGCCATCAGCGAAGAAATCGCGAGCGCCGCTGACAGAGCAGCCAGAGGAATCAGCGGAAGCCAATAGTTGGGGTTGAGCGATCCGGTTCGGGCCACGACCAGGGCAAACGCCGTCGAAGCCAGACCGAGCGCCAATCGCTCTCTCGTCGGGCGGGCGAACGAGACAAATAATCCCGCCAATGCCGTTGCCAGCAACGGCCAGCCGCCCATTAGAAGGAGCGTCTGAAGATTCAGCAGCCAGGGAGGGGGACTCGAAACTGAATGGCCGACATAGATGCGCCCAAACAAGTCCTGAATATCGGCCCACACACCGGCAGGCCGCAAGACGATCAGGGGGTTGAAAAGCGGAAGCGCAATCAGGCCGGCCACAAGCGCCGCGGCCGCGCCGCGCCCGGCCTGCCTGAGGCCACGATCGCGCCAAGCGCCCGCCAACGCAATCAGCGCGACGGGCGCGGCCACGAAGATCGCATTCACTTTGGCGAGCAGAGTCAGGCTGGCGCAGGCCCCCATCGCCACGTAGGCGCGCGTCGAGCCGGACCGCATCACCTCCAGCGCGCACCAGATTGTGAGCAGGCCAAAGGTGGAAGCCATCACATCCGGGATGGCGACATGCGAGTAATAGGAATGGAAGAAGTTCACCGCCAGCAGACCGCCTGCCATCAGGCCCGTCCAGGCGTCGCCGAGACGCCGCCCGATGGCGTAGACAAGCCCAACGGCGCCGACGCCGCTGGTCACCGAAAGGAGTCGGGCAATGAGCGTGAAGCCTGAGCGGTCCGCGAAGTACAGGTCCCGGAACTCTGAAAGTGTGTGAACCGCCCCCGCCGCCCGCAAGCCCACATAGTAGGCCGCGAAAAAGGGCAATTCCACTAAAGGCAGCAACACGCGATGGAAATCGCGGCCCGAGTTCCATTCGGCGCGCGCCAGCCGCAACGAGGCGGCAATGTCACTTCCCTCGTCGGTGACTGCCAGGCCCGGCAGACCAAAATTCAATCCCCACAGTCGGGCCAGGAGAGCTGCCGTGAGCACGAGGGCGACGCCATGTCGTTGCAGGCGGCGCGAGAGGCGAGCCATTCTACTCCTCTCCCAGTCTCAACACTGCCATGAACGCTTCTTGTGGTATCTCCACATTGCCGACCATCTTGAGCCGGCGTTTGCCTCGCTTCTGGCGTTCCAACAGTTTTTTCTTGCGTGTAATGTCCCCGCCGTAGCATTTGGCTAGCACGTCTTTTCTGACCGCCTTGACGTTGGCCCGTGAAATAATACGTCCGCCGGCTGCCGCTTGAATCGGCACGACAAACATCTGGCGCGGGATAATGTCCTTGAGTTTGCTGACAATCGCCTGCCCTTTTCTGAAAGCGTCGTCGCGATGGACGATCAGCGCCAGCGCGTCCACCGGCTCTTCATTCACCAGGATTTCAAGTTTCACCAGGTCTTCAGGGCGATAACTGTGGAACTGGTAATCCAGCGAGGCGTAGCCTTTAGTGCGCGACTTGAGTTGGTCGTAGAAGTCCACGATGAGTTCGGCCAGCGGAATGTCGTAAGTCAACTGCACGCGCCCGGGCGCGGGATATTCCTGCTCGACGAAAATGCCGCGCCGCTTCGTGACCAAATCCATCACCGTTCCGTAATACTCCTCCGGCGTGAAAACCTGGATGCGATACCACGGCTCTCGGATTTCGGCGATCGTGCCTTCGTCGGGCAACTGGGCGGGCGAATCGATCCGAATCGTCTCGCCGGTGAGAAGCACAATTTCGTACTCGACCGACGGCGCGGTGGCGATGATGTCGAGGTCGTATTCACGCTCCAACCGCTCCTGCACGATATCCATGTGAAAGAGGCCGAGGAAGCCGCAGCGGAAACCGAAGTTGAGCGCCTGCGACGTCTCAGGCTCGAAGACAAGCGAGGCGTCGTTGAGTTGAAGTTTATCGAGGGCATCTTTGAGCGCGGCGTAGTCCTCGCCCTCCACCGGATAAAGGCCGGCGAAGACCATCGGCTTGACGCGCTGATAGCCGGGCAGAGGCGCGGGCGCGGGAGCGCGCGCCGCAGTGATCGTGTCGCCCACGCGGCACTCCTGCACGGTCTTGAGGCCGGTCGCGATGTAACCGACCTCGCCCGCCGAAAGTGAGTCGGTGGGCGTGAGGCCCGGCGTGAACACACCGATCTCGACAGGATGCGTCTCCGAGCCCGTCGCCATCAACTTCAGTTGGTCCGACATTTCGACTGCGCCGTCCACCACCCGCACGTAGGCGAT
>JACQED010000488.1 GCA_016200785.1 Chloroflexota bacterium | reverse complement strand
TGATCATCGGTTCGAGCGCCGAGGCATCCAGCCTCACCGTTTTGTCGTAGACTGCATCCTCATCCGTCGGCAATTTCCGCCAGCGCGCCGCCGCGCGATCCCATTCTTCACCCCTCGGCGCATATTCGCGCCCGGCGAGATATTCGAAAGTCGTATCGTCCGGCGCGATCATGCCCGCGCGCGCGCCGCCCTCGATGGACATGTTGCACACCGTCATGCGTTGCTCCATCGTGAGAGCGCGGATGGCCTCGCCAGTGTATTCAAAGACATGCCCCGTCCCGCCGCCCACGCCGATCTGCGCCAGCAGCGCGAGGATGATGTCTTTGGCCGAAACGCCTTCGGCGAGTCGGCCCTCCACACGCACTTCCATCGTTTTGGGCTGGCGTTGGAGAAGACACTGTGTCGCGAGGACGTGCTCGACTTCGCTCGTGCCGATGCCGAACGCCAGTGTGCCGGATGCGCCGTGCGTCGAGGTGTGGCTGTCGCCGCACACGATGGTCATCCCCGGCTGAGTGAGACCCAGTTCCGGCCCGATGACGTGAACGATGCCCTGATGCGGACTGCCGATGCCGTGCAGTGAGATGCCGAACTCGCGGCAGTTCTCTTCAAGTTGCGCGATCTGTTTCGCCGCGAGCGGGTCGGCGATCGGCCGAGAACGGTCGTGGGTCGGGATGCTGTGATCCGCGGTCGCCACCGTTTTGTCGGGTCGGCGCACCTTCAACCCTCGTGCTCTCAACCCTGTGAAGGCCTGCGGCGAGGTGACTTCGTGGATCAGGTGCAGGTCAATGTACAGCACAGCCGGCGAGTCGGGCGGTTGGGCGACGATGTGGGAGGACCAGATTTTGTCGAAGAGAGTCTTTGGCTGAACATTCATGATTCGAGTCGGGTCGTCTCCAATTGGTATTCGTCTGAGCCGGATTGCTCCTCACTCCTCCGTGTGCTACAATTGGTAACAGTGAAAGGCGGTGTTAGCCAATGGCTACCATGATCGCTATTCCGGATGAGCTGGTCCAACAAGTAAAATCGGTCGTCACGACCTCACAGGCCGAAGTCGAAAAGTTTTTTGTCGAAGCGGCCCGTAAACGCCTGCGCGAGATAAGAGCAAAACAGATGGAGGCCGAATACCACAGAACTCACGCCCGGCTTTCTCCGCGTCAAGTCTACAACAAGATGCTGGCTGAAATTGCGGGATACGAAGCCAAGTACCACATGCCGACGGATCGGTTCGTCGGCGACTTCGAATCCGGGATTATCGAAGATGATCCCTTCGATTACTACAAATGGCGCGGCGCGTACTACACTCTTCGAAGCGTGGAGGCAAAGCACGGTTTCAGGCGAGAGGTAGTAGCCGATGTCGAACGGGCGGTTTAAGAGCTGCTCGAGTTTGTAAGTTTCGAGACCGTGCTACGCCGCATCCGGGCGCGGCTCTTCTCGTAGGCCCTTACCACCGCCCCCTCCCGAATCGTGACTTCCCGACAGAAGAGAGGTGTCTTTCCTCCTCAACAACTCCGTCACATCCCACGCCAACGCCCAGGCGCGCGGCTCGCGGAATGGATCGGGTTGCCAGTGATCTTCATTCTGCGTCGCCTCGGTCGAGGGATCCCCTTTTGATTCCATTTTGACCTCCGCCTCTCACCGCCGATCTCCAATCTCTAATCTTCCCAACGCTTCACGCATCACGCATCACGTCCGTCTTCACCCCAATCACCGTGCTCCGCTCCCCCTCCCCGTACAATCCCGTCGCGACCAGCAACTTGTTGAGCGCCGACAGATACGCTTTTGCGCTGGCGACGATGATGTCGGTGTCCGCGCCGTGACCGCCGAAAGTGCGGACGTGCTCGGTTTCCTTTTGCGGATCGATCTGATGCCCGCCGTCGCTGCCCTTAATGCGAACGGTCACCTCGCCGATCGCGTCAATGCCCTCGGTGACGGCGTGGATGACGAACTCCAGCAGCGTATTCGGCACGGCGACGATCTCGTCAATTGCTTTGTACACCGCGTCCACCGGGCCCGTGCCCATCGCCGCGCGGACGATGCTGCCCCCGTCCGGCCCGCGCAGGCGCACCGTCGCCGTCGGCATCCCCAGCGTGCCGCAGACGACCTGCATATCTTCGAGCGCGAACACCTCGCGCGGCTGATAGATTTCGTCGGACACAATCGCTTCGAGGTCGGCGTCGGCGACGACTTTCTTTTTGTCAGCCAACTCCTTGAAGCGGCGGAAGGCCTGATCGAGTTCAGCGTCGTTCAGCGTGTAACCGAGTTCTGCCAGCCGCACTTTGAGCGCGTGCCGCCCGGAGTGTTTGCCCATCACCAGGCGCGACTGTGACAGCCCGACCGTCTCCGGGCGCATGATCTCGTAAGTGAGATGATGTTTGAGCATCCCGTCCTGATGGATGCCTGCCTCGTGCGCGAAAGCGTTCGCGCCGACGATGGCCTTGTTCGGCTGGACGACGATGCCGGTGTAATTCGAGACGAGTTTGCTGGCGCGCGAGATCTGCGTCGTGTCAATTCCGGTGGTCAGGCCGAACACCGGCTTGCGCGTGTGCAAAGCCATCACGACCTCTTCCAGCGAGGTATTGCCCGCGCGCTCGCCAATGCCGTTGATCGTCACCTCGGCCTGCCGCGCGCCCGCGAGAATACCCGCCAGCGTGTTCGCAGTGGCGAGGCCGAGGTCGTCGTGGCAGTGCACTGAGACGATGCAGTTCTCGATGCCCGGTGTGTTCTTGAGGATACCCGTGATCAGCTCGCCGAACTCTTCCGGCGTGGTGTAGCCCACCGTGTCGGGAATGTTGAGCGTCGTCGCCCCGGCCTTGATCGCCTCGGCCAACACGACGTACAAAAACTCCGGGTCACTGCGTCCCGCGTCCTCGGGGCTGAATTCCACATCGGCGCACAGACCGCGGGCGTAGGCCACCATCTCGCCGGCGCGCTCGATCACTTGCTCGCGATCCATCTTCAGCTTGTGCTTCATGTGAATCTCGGAGGTGGCGAGGAAAGTGTGGATGCGCGGCCGGGCGGCGTGTTTGACCGCCTCCCACGCGGCGTCAATATCGCCTTTGTTCGCGCGGGCGAGGCCGCAGATGATCAGCGGCCGGGCACCCTCGGAGGGGCGCCCCACCTCAATCGCGATCCGTCGCACCGCTTCGAGGTCGTCCGGCGAGGCGGCGGGGAAACCGGCCTCGATAACGTCCACGCCGAGGCGGGCGAGTTGCCGAGCGACCTCAAGTTTTTCGGCGGAGGTCATCGTCGCCCCCGGCGATTGCTCGCCGTCTCTGAGCGTGGTATCAAATATCCGAACGAAGTTATTCATAATTCCCAACTTCAAACTCCCAACTTCAAACTCCAAATCTCAAACTCCCAATTTTGAAGTTTGAACTTTGGAGTTTGGAATTTTCACTCACCGGGCTTAATCGTCACCGGATTCAAGAACGGCATCATCGCGCGCAGTTCCGCGCCGACCTTCTCGATGGGCTGCTCCTGCTCTTTGCGGCGCTGTTCGTTGAACCACGGGCGGCCCTTCTCGTTTTCCTCGATCCACTTCTTCGCGTAAGTGCCGTCCTGAATTTCGGTAAGCATCTGCTTCATTTCGCCCATCGTCTCTTCGGTGATGATGCGCGGGCCGCCGGTGTAGTCGCCGTGCTCGGCGGTGTCGCTCACCGAGTAGCGCATGTAGTTCAGACCGCCGCGATACATCAAGTCCACGATCAATTTGAGTTCGTGCATGCACTCGAAGTAAGCGATCTCCGGCTGGTAGCCGGCATTGACGAGCGTCTCGAACGCGGCCTTGACCAGCGCGCTGACGCCGCCGCACAACACGGTCTGCTCGCCGAAGAGGTCGGTCTCGGTTTCCTCGGCGAACGTGGTCTCGATGACGCCGGCGCGCGTCACGCCGAGGGCTTTGGCGTACGAGAGAGCTTGCGCCTGCGCCTGGCCGGTCGCGTCCTGATGGACGGCCAACAGCGCCGGCGTGCCGCCGCCCTCGACGAACACTTCGCGCACGCGATGCCCCGGCGCTTTGGGCGCGATCATCGTCACATCCACCTCGGCGGGCGGGACGATAGTGCCGAAGCGGATATTGAACCCGTGCCCGAACATTAGCGTCTTGCCTTTGCCAAGATGCGGCGAGATCGACTCTTTGTAAATCTGCGGCTGTTTCGTGTCGGGCGCGAGGATCATGATCACGTCGGCCCACGCCGCCGCCTCGCTCACCGGCTTCACCGTGAGTCCGGCGGCCCTGGCCTTCTCCGCCGACTTGCTTCCCTCGTGCAAGCCGACGACGACGCTTACGCCGCTGTCCTTGAGATTGAGCGAATGCGCATGCCCCTGCGATCCGTAGCCGACGATCCCGACTTTCTTCGATTGGATGAGCGCGAGGTCGGCGTCCTTGTCGTAGTAGATGTTTGCCATGTCCTCTCCTTAACCCTCAATCCAGCGGCACCGCCGCATGGTTGGAATAGCCTCCGTTCGGGGGCCGCATCGCTACGTCGCCGCGCGCCATTGCGACCAGCCCCGTTCTGACCATCTCGACCACCCCAAAAGGCTGAAGTCGTCCAATGACGAGATCGAGGTGCTCCGGCTCGCCGGTGATTTCCAGTGTCACGGTCGTCGCGCTGGTGTCGACGATGTGCGCCCGGGTTTCATCCACAACGCGCAGAAGACGCGCGCGGCTATCACCCTCGGCGCGAACTTTGACTAGCGCGAGGTCACGGTTCACGGCCGGCTTCTCAGCCAGATCGTCCACTTGAATGACGTTGACGAGTGTGTACAGGTGCGCGGTAACGCGGTGCGCGCTGGTCTGATCGCTGTCAATCACGATCGTCATCCGCGACACGCCAGGCCGCTCGGTGTGCCCGACAGTCAACGACTCGATATTGAACGCCCGGCGCCGAAACAGCGACGCCACCCGGTTGAGCACACCGGGCTTGTCTTCAACTAGTGCGACGAGAGTGTGACGCATAAGCCCTCCTGGCTGGTGGCTGACGGGAATGGTTGATGGCCAATCAGTTGACCACCTGTTATCTGCTACCCGCCATCTGCCATCAGCGATCCGCCGCCGTCTCCGCCAGCACGCTCGGCTTGGGTCGCCGGATCATCGCGTGCAGGTCGGCGCCGGCCGGAACCATCGGGTACACGCTGTCTTCCTGCTCCACGCGGAAGTCAATCACCACCGTGCCCTGGGTGTCCTCGGCCTGCCGGACAGCGGCCTCGATCTGCGAGCGTTCCGTCACTCGGATGCCGGTCAACCCGTGCGCCTCGGCCAATTTCACGAAGTCGGGGCTGCGCATCGGCGTGGCGGCGTATCGGCGCTCGTAGAAGAACTCCTGCCACTGGCGCACCATGCCGAGATAGCCGTTGTTGATGATCGCGACGTTGACCTTGAGGTTCTCCTGTGCGGCGGTCGCCAGTTCGGCGGCGGTCATCTGAAAGCCGCCATCGCCTGCCACCGCCCACACTTCCGCTTCCGGCCGGGCGAACTTCGCGCCGATGGCCGCCGGGAGAGCGAAGCCCATCGTGCCCAGGCCGCCGGAGGTGATATGCGAATGCGGTGTTTCGTGCTTGTAGTACTGCGCTTCCCACATTTGGTGCTGGCCGACATCGGTGACGACCAGGGCCTCGCCCCGCGTGAAGCGCCACAAGTCGTTGATAACGTGCGCCGCATACAAGTGCCCGCTGTCGGGCAGACTCTGAATGTCGCGCACCGCCGTGTCGCCTTTCATCTCGTCAATGTACTCAAGCCACTCGCTGTGGTCGCAGTGCCCAAGGTGGGGCAAGAGTTGGCCGAGCGTTTCTCTCAGGTCGCCGATCAGCGCCACGTCCACTTTGACGTTCTTGTTGACTTCCGACGGATCGATCTCGATGTGAATCTTCTTCGCGTTCGGCGCGTAGGTCTTCGTGTTGCCGGTCACGCGGTCGTCGAAGCGCATGCCGAAGGCCAGCAGGAGATCGGCCTGCTGGATCGCGTTGTTCACCCACGCTTCGCCGTGCATGCCCATCATGCCCAGATTGAGCGGATGACTGGCCGGCAGACAACCGATGCCCAACAGCGTCATCGCGACCGGCGTGCGCGTTCTCTCGGCGAATTCGCGCAGTTCGCGCATCGCGCCGCTCATCAAGACCCCGTGACCCGCGAGAATCAATGGGCGCTCGGCCTCGCGGATCAATTCGGCCGCTGTGTGCATATCCGCCGTCAGCGGGCGCAGGTCGGGCCGATAGCCGGGCAGGCGAATGGGCGAGGTGTCCGGCTCGAAGTCCGCGCTGGCCTGTTGGGCGTCTTTGGTGATGTCCACCAACACCGGGCCGGGCCGGCCGGTGCGCGCGATGTAGAACGCCTCGCGGATCGTGTGCTGGATGTCGCGCACGTCGGTGACGAGGTAATTGTGCTTGGTGATCGGCAGCGTGATGCCGGTGACGTCCGTTTCCTGAAATGCGTCGTAGCCGACGAGTTTGCTCGGCACTTGCCCGGTGATGCAGACAATCGGCGACGAGTCCATCTGCGCCGTCGCGATGCCGGTGATCATGTTCGTCGCGCCGGGGCCGGAAGTCGCCATCGCCACCCCCACGCCGCCGCCCGCGCGCGCGTAACCGTCGGCCATGTGCGTCCCGCCCTGCTCGTGCCGCACGAGGACGTGATGGATCGGGTAATCCAGCATGGCATCGTAGGCGGGCAAGATCGCGCCGCCCGGATAACCGAAGACGTACTTCACGCCTTCACGGACGAGACTCTCCCAAATGATTTGTGCGCCGGTACGTTTCATGATCTACCTCCACTAGTTCGTGACTGCGCCGGCCGAGGCCGATGACACCAACTTCGCGTACTTAGCCATCACGCCGCTCGCGTAGCGCGGCGTGGGCGCCTTCCATTCTTTCATTCGCGATTTGACCTCGTCATCCGACAGATCAAAGTCAAGCCGCCGCGCGTTCACATCGAAGACGATCGTGTCACCGTCACGCACTGCAGCAATTGGGCCGCCGCGCGCGGCCTCGGGCGCTACGTGCCCGGCCATCAGGCCGTGCGTTGCGCCGGAGAAGCGTCCATCGGTCAGCAGGGCCACCGAGTCGCCCAATCCCGCGCCGACAATGGCCGCCGTCACGCCCAGCATCTCGCGCATGCCGGGGCCGCCCATCGGTCCTTCGTAGCGAATCACGACGACATCGCCCGCCTTGATTCGCCCGTGCTGAACGGCGTCGAATGCCGCCTCTTCGCTGTCGAAGACGCGCGCCGGGCCGCGAAAGTCCGTCAGGTTGTGGCCGGCGATTTTGACGACACAGCCCTCGGGCGCGAGGTTGCCGTGAAGGATGACGAGGCCGCCGGTCGGCTTCAGCGGATCGCTGAGCGGCCGCACGACTTCCTGCCCCGGCTTCTCGGACGCCTTTCGCGCTTCTTCGCCAATCGTCTTGCCGGTGACGGTCAATGCGTCGGCGTGAAGGTGGCCACCCTCGATCAAGCGTTTCGCGATGAGTTGAATACCCCCGGCCTCGTACAGGTCGGTGGCGACGAAGCGGCCGCCGGGCTTGAGGTCGGCGATCAGCGGCGTGCGCGCGCTGATCCGATCGAAGTCGTCAATTTCCAACGGCACGCCGGCCTCGCGCGCGATGGCCAAAAGATGCAGAACGGCGTTGGTCGAGCCGCCCGAGGCAGCCACCGCCGCTATCGCGTTCTCAAGTCCCTCGCGGGTAATGATTTGTCGCGGACGCAGATCGCGGCGAAGCAAATCCATCACCAGCTTCCCGGCCTCGAACGCAACTTCGTCCTTGCGCTCAACCATCGCCGGGACGCCATTGCCGCCCATCGGCGAGATGCCGAGGAACTCGAATACCGTTGCCATCGTGTTGGCGGTGAACTGCCCACCGCACGCGCCCGCGCCGGGGCAGGCTACGTCTTCGATGGCTTTAAGTTGGCCGTCGGTCATGCGGCCGGCCGCGTGCGCGCCAACGGCCTCGAAAACGTCTTGAATGGTGACGTCGCGGCCCTCATAACGACCGGGCGCGATCGAGCCGCCGTACAGCATGACACCTGGCAAATCGAGCCGAGCGAGAGCCATCACCGTGCCAGGGATCGTCTTATCACAGCCGGAGATGCAGACGAGTCCGTCGAAATGATTGCCGCGCGCGACAAGCTCAATCGAGTCGGCGATGATTTCGCGGCTGATGAGCGAGGCTTTCATCCCCTCCGCGCCCATCGTGATCCCGTCGGAGATCGAAACGGTGTTGAATTCCATCGGAGTCCCGCCAGCGGCGCGAACGCCCTCTTTCACTTTCGCCGCCAGCCGGCGCAGGTGGGCGGTCGGCGCAGATCGTCGTCGGTGAATCCGACGGCTTTGAGCATGGCGCGCGCCGGAGCACGACTCGCGCCGTCGGTGATGGCACTGCTGTGGCGTTTCAGGTTGTCTGTCATAGCGAGTCGGTCTCAGTCATTGTAAGAATCAAAAAGCGCCTCACTCGCCCACGCATCGGCCTCGCGGTCGAAACCGCTCGGCGTAGACGTGGGGTGAGGCGCCTCTGCCGGGGACGCGTCGTCGGCGCGTGTCGCGGCATATCCGGCCGCCGAATGTTCTGCGGCCGGATTCGACTCCGGAGCGGCGCGAAAAGCATCAGTCCAGGGACTGCGGGTGTCGGCGGCGGGCGATTGAGATTTCATGGCGTCTCCAAGTTGAAAAAAAAGCCGCCCTGCGGTTGGGCGGCTTTTGGTCTCACTTGCTTTGGCGTCTTGCTATTCGTTTCGCCGTATTCTGACCGGAACCTGCCCAACCTGAAAGTGGCTCTCAAGCACGAGAACCTCGATAATTACGACAATAATCAGGCCAAGCAGGCTAGCAAGTTGCGGTGTCATATTAGGCCTGAGTATATGTCAATGGACTCTGGCCGTCAATCGTGAAAGTGCGGAAAACGAGACGGGGTGGATTGGGCGGGATGCACAAGGAGCCATCATAGCCGCTTCGAAGCCACAATCAACTCCGCATTCAAAATCGATCCTCCTGCCGCTCCACGGATCGTGTTGTGTGACAGACAGGCGAACTTCACGTCGAACAACGGGTCTTCCCTCACCCGCCCCACGACAGTCGTCATCCCCTTGCCTGCATTCCGGTCACGGCGAGGCTGAGGGCGGTCGGGTTCAGAGCGCACTTCGATAACACAGTGCGGCGCGCTCGGCAGAGTTTGAACGATCGGCGGCGCATGAAAGTTCGCCATCGCCTCGGCGGCCTCGGCGGCGGTCGCCTTGCGCTCGAATTCGACCGAGGCGCAGACCATATGCCCATCGCTCACCGTGACGCGATTCGTGTGCGCCGAAATCCTGAAAGGCGCATCGGCGACGTGGGTCGCATTCAATTTGCCCAGCATCTTCAGCGGCTCGGTTTCCACTTTTGCCTCCTCGCCGCCGATATGAGGGATCACGTTGTCCAGCGCATCGAGTGAGGCGACGCCCGGATAGCCTGCGCCGGAGAGGGCCTGCATCGAGACGGCGAAGACGCGCTTCAATCCGAACGCATCCAAGAGTGGACGCAGTGCGATGGTGAAGCCGGTGGACGTGCAATTGGGATTCGTCGCGATGAATCCTCTCCAGCCGCGCGTCTCACGTTGAACGTCGATCAGCGCGACGTGATCCGGATTGACTTCGGGGATCAGCAGAGGCACATCGGGCCACGTGCGATGCGCCGAGGCGTTGGAGCAAACGCCGTAGCCAGCGGCGGCGAGTTTCGGCTCGGCCTCGCGCGCAGTGTCGGCGGGGAGCGCGGAGAAAAGCAACCGCGCATCCATCCCCGGCTCAGTCGGCGCAACGGTCATCCCGCGCGCGTACTCCGGCATTTCTTCGGGCAGAACCCAGCGGCAGGCTTCGCCGTAGGTCTGTCCGCTAGTCCGATCTGAGCCGGTAAGCGCCGTCACTACAAACCACGGATGCCCTTCAAGCAATTGCACGAACCGTTGGCCGACCGCGCCGGTTGCGCCGAGGACGCCGACTTTGATCTTGTCCATTTCGAGTCTCCTTGAAATCGGACAAGTTGACAAGGTGACACGGTGAGGGAAACGATCACCGTGTCACCCGTTCATCTTGTCACCCCGTCAGTTTATGCAACTCCCTCACTGCTTGATCAGCATCCTTCGCGTCCACCACGAGGCTGATGCTGCACTCCGACGATCCCTGCGCGATGGCGATAACGTTGATACCTGCCGCGCCGAGGGCGCTGAACACTCTACCCGCGATGCCCGGCGTGTGTTGCATCCCTGCGCCGACGACGGTGACGATGACGACCTCCGGCCACGACCAGACTTTGTCAATATCGCGTCGCGCCAGTTCGAGGGCGAATTCTTGCTCGATGGCCGCGACGACGCGCTCGGCCGACGCCGAGGGGACGAGAAAACAGATGCTTTGCTCGGACGAGGCTTGCGAGATCATCAGCACGCTGGTGTGAGTCCGAGCCGTCGCGCCGAAGGTGCGCGCCGCTACTCCCGGAACGCCGATCATCCCGCGCCCCTCGACGGTGATCAGGCTGAGCGACTTGATCGCCGTGACGGCCTTCACGGTTCCGCTCGTGCCGTCCTCATCGGCGACGATGCGCGTGCCCGGATGAGTCGGGTTGAAGGTATTCTTGATTCTGAGTATGCTGCCGATCTCAATCACGGGGCGGATCGTTTTCGGATGAAGAACCTTCGCGCCGTAGTACGCCAACTCGGCCACCTCGCGGTAGGTCAGCGCTTCGAGAGAACGGGCATCTTTCACTACGCGCGGGTCGGCGGTCATCACGCCATCCACGTCAGTCCAGATCCACACTTCGTCCGCGCCGAGCACAACGCCGACGATGGCCGCGCTGAAGTCGCTGCCGCCGCGCCCCAGCGTCGTCACCGCGCCGGAGGCATCCGCGCCGATGAAACCGGTGATGACCGGCACGATCCCATCGTCGAGCAATGGCTTAACCAATGCATCGGACTTGGATTTCGTCGCATCCATCTGCGGGTTGGCGGCGAGGAACACCGAGTCGGTAACGACAAAGTCAGCAGCGTCAACGGCTTTTGCGCGAACTCCCACCGCATTCAACCGCATCGCGATGAGGTGAATGCTCATTCGCTCGCCCAGTGACGAGATGGCGTCGAGTGCGCGGGGGGAGGCTTCGCCCAACACGCGAACGGCGTGGCACAGCGAGAAGAACTCGTCCAGACAATCGCGAACCACTGTGCGCCCGGAGGCAGTCGCCTGATCGTCGGCCAGCCCGGCCAGGGCCGCAGTGTGCCGCTCGCGCAATTCGGAGACTAGGGTTTGGTAAGTTACCGAGTCCCCTACCGCCGCCGTGGTCGCCCCTTTGAGCAGAGCGTCAGTCACGCCGCTCATCGCGGAAACGACGACGGCGACGCGCGGCCACTCAGCGCGGGCGGCCCGCACGATCTCGGCGCACCGGCCGATCGCTTCGGCGCTACCCATCGAAGTGCCGCCGAATTTCATGACGAGAGTTTTCATAGACCTCCATGATTCCCGTAGAGACGTTCCATGGAACGTCTCTACGAGCGAAACAAAAAACGCGGGGCCGTTTGGCTCCGCGTTTGGCGTGACTCGAACCTCTCCGCACTCACCCAGACCGAAGCAACGGCTGTCGCGCTGGCGCAGTCGTCGCAGTGGTCACGCCGGTCGTGGTGAAACGGGGCGATATCATCGGACTTGATACTATCACGGCCACCCAAGGTCGGTCAATTGGCAAAAGTGGCCGAACATCGTTGGGCATTCCGACCAGTGACCCTGCCCCTACTCCCTAACCTCTTTCCCCGCGATCACTCCCACAACCGCCTCCAACCCCAACAAATACGACCGCCAGCCAAAGCCGCTCACCGTTCCGACGCACACTTCGGCCGTCAGTGATCGTCGCCGGAACTCTTCGCGGGCGTGGACGTTGGAGAGATGGACTTCGACAGTCGGCAGGCCGACGGCGGCGATGGCATCGCGAAGAGATACGGAGGTGTGGGTGTATCCGCCTGGATTGATCACGACGCCCGCCGCCCACTGCCTTGCGTCATGCAAAGCGTCTATCAACACGCCTTCGTGATTCGATTGCAGTGTCCGCACTCCGTAGCCGAGTTCCGCGCCGCGCGCCTTCAGTCGTTCGTCAATCTCGGCCAGCGTCACCGCGCCGTACACCCCCGGCTCGCGGACACCGAGTAGGTTGAGATTCGGGCCATGGAGGATGAGAATGGTTTTTGGCATGAGACCTCGCTAACGCTACGTGAAACCTGAAACGTGAAACGTGATTCTTGCCTTTTCCAGTGCCTCCATTATCACCGCCTCCTCCACCTCGCAACCAATCCGCACCTTCCCAATCGCCTCCGGCAGAGAAAACTTCAGCCGCCCGCCGGCCTTCTTCTTGTCGGCGTTCATCGCCTCGCGCACGGTTCGCGGGTCGAGACCGTGATAACGCACGGGCAGGCCAATGCGCTTGAGAACTGCTTCGATTCTCTCCGGCAACTCCGTCGAGCACAATCCGATGGCCTCGGCCATCCGCGCCTCTGCGACCATTCCTATGGCGACCGCCTCGCCGTGACGCAGCGAATAGTTCGACGCCGCTTCCAGCCCGTGCGCGACGGTGTGGCCCAAATTCAACACTGCGCGTTCACCCTCCTCAAACGGATCGACTCCGACAACTCGCGCTTTCACGGCCACGGCGCGTTTTATCATTGGCAATTGGTGACCGGCAATTGGTAATGGGCAATTGGCGGTTTCCAGTTCTGCAAATAACTGTGCGTCGCCAATCACGCCCGCCTTCACCACTTCCGACATGCCGGAGCGAAATTCAGCCTCCGGCAGTGTGTCGAGACAATCGAGATCAGCCAGGACGAACTTCGGGGGATGGAACGCGCCGACGAGATTCTTCCCGCGCGGGAGATCAACCGCCACCTTACTGCCGATACTGGCGTCCACCATCGCCAGGAGCGTCGTCGGCACGGCCACCCAGGTGATCCCACGCATGAACGTCGCCGCCGTGAACCCGGCGAGATCGCCGATCACGCCCCCGCCAAGGGCGATGACGACGCTCCGCCGATCGAGGCCACGATCGAGAAAAGCGTCGTACAGCGTTCGAGCGGAGTCGAGGGTTTTGTATTGTTCGCCGGCGGGGATGATGATCGGCGACTCGGGTTTCAACAGCGCGGCCACATGCGAGTCAGTCACGACGACCGACCGCCCCTCCAGCCCGCGCGCCAGGAGCAACTCGTCGAGCCGCCCGATCAGCCCGCGCCCTAAAAGATATTCGTGACCCAGCCGTCCATCGATCCGCAGTGTGACCGCCTCGCCGGTCAATCCGATCGCTTCTTCTGCAACGGCCTCCGGCGCCTTCCCGGTCGTATCCACTGTTAGAGCGAATGAGTCGTAGTGCGCCTGACGTCCGTCGAGGAGCGCGTTCAGCCGGGCGCGCGGATCATCTCCGGCGACAAGTGGGCGCTCAACCGAGTCGTTTCTCAGCCGTCGCAGTATCTCGTCGGCGTCGCATTTCAAAACGACGACGCGGCCGCCCGCTTCAAGCGCGGCGCGGTTGTCGGGGTCGAGCAGCATCCCACCGCCACACGCGATTACCAATCCACTGCGCGCCGCAATTTCACGGCAAAGGTCGGACTCCATTCGGCGAAAGGCCGCCTCGCCGTCTTTCGCGAAGAGGTCGCGGATCAACCTCCCGTTGCGGGCCTCGATCAGCGCGTCGGTGTCAACGAACTCTCTGCCCAGCCACTCGGCCAGGGTTTTTCCGACGGTCGTTTTGCCGGAACCGGGGAAGCCGTAGAGGACGAGGTTCAAAACTCCAAACTCCAAAACTCAAACTTCAAACGGGTCAACTCCAAAACGTCGTTGGCCGATCGTCCATCGGCAAATCATCCAATCGCGCCTGCCGCAATGCCTCCAAGCGCGGCTTGATCTCGGCCAGCGAGTCGCCGCCGAGTTTTTCGAGGAGGGCGTCGGCGAGGACGAAGCACACCATCGCCTCGCCGACGATGCAGGCGCGCGGCACGGCGCAGAAGTCGGAGCGTTCGTATTGCATCGGCGCGGGTTGGCCGGTCGCCAGATCGACCGACTGCATCGGCTTGAGCGTCGTCGAGAGAGGCTTCATCGCCGCGCGAACGATGATCGGCTGGCCGGTGGTAATTCCACCCTCCAATCCGCCGGCGCGGTTCGTATGTCGCTCGAGGCGGCCACCTTCAAGAAATATCTCGTCGTGAACTTGCGTGCCGGACTTGCGCGCATTGGCAAAGCCGTCGCCGACCTCGACGCCTTTGATCGCGTGAATGCTCATCACGGCTTGCGCCAGCCGCCCGGTCAATCGCCGATCCCAGTGAACGTGACTGCCGAGTCCGGATGGCGCGCCGAGCGCGACGATCTCAAAGACGCCGCCGAGCGTGTCCTTCGCCGCCATCGTCTCGCGGATTTTTTCCTGCATCGCCTCGGTTGCTTTGGGATCGGGGCAGCGCAACTCGGATGCCTCCGCTCTCTCCAGTCGTTCAGTCAGAGCGCCTTCCAGTCGCGACTTCACGCCGCCGATCTCCGTCACATAACTCCCGACTTTGATTCCAAACTCGCCCAGTAGTTTTCGGCAGACCGCCCCGACCGCGACGCGCGCCGCCGTTTCGCGCGCCGAGGCCCGTTCGAGCGCGAAGCGCAAATCGCCGTAGCCGTACTTCGTCGCGCCCGTTAGATCGGCGTGGCCGGGGCGCGGGATCGTCATCGGCTCGATCTCTTTCCCGCGCCACTTTTCGTAATCGAGATTCCGCACCCGCAAGGCAATTGGCGCGCCGATGGTCTGCCCAGCCATCACGCCGCCGGTGATCTCGACGGCATCGCGTTCGATCTTCATCCGCGCGCTGGCCCCGGCGTACGGCCTCCCCTCGCGCGAAAGCCCCTGCCGCCGCGCGAGGTCGGGATTGATGTCGTCGGGCGAGAGCGTCAATCCGGCTGGCATGCCCTCCAATATGGCAAGGACTTCGGGGCCGTGCGATTCGCCGGCAGTTAGAAAACGAAGACTCATTTAGTTCCTCTTTTAGGCTGTCCCGTCTTGCCGAGTGTGAGCCAACCTGTGTTCTGCCGCCGCGCGCATGATGCTCCTCGGCGCACTCTTCCCGGTCCACAACTCGAACGATAGCGCCCCCTGTTCGATCAACATGCCGAGGCCGGTGGAGGCACGCAGACCGGCGGCGCGAGCCTGGCGGACGAACCGCGTCTCAGCGGGATGATAGACGAGATCATACACAAACGCTTCGGGCGGGAAAGGTGTGCCGTCGAGCCACGCTGAAGTCTCAGTGTTCGGCGTCATGCCCAGCGGCGTGGTGTTGAGGATCAACGCGCAATCGTCGCAGGCTTGCAGGAAGCCGAGCGGCGTCCAATCGAATACTTCAATCGGCGCGATGCGCTGGAGCGACTCAGCCTGTTCGCGGCGTCGGGAAATCACGCGAATTTCGGCTCCCACTCCGGCACAGGCCGCCACTGCCGCTCGCGCCGCGCCGCCCGCGCCGAGAATGACAACCGGGCGATTGGAGATTGAGACTTCGCACGATTGAAGATCGGCCAGCAATCCGGCGGCGTCGGTGTTGTGGCCGATGAGTCGAGACGAAGCATAGATCGCCTCCCCTCGTTTGACAATCGCGTTCACTGCGCCAATAGCCTCGGCGACCGGTGTGAGGCCGTCGATCAATGGAATGATCGCTTCTTTGTGCGGGACGGTGACGTTCGCGCCGGCGTAATCGTCGCCGCGAATGCGGGCAACAGCCTCAGTCAAT
>JACQED010000487.1 GCA_016200785.1 Chloroflexota bacterium | reverse complement strand
CTCCTCTCCCGCGATCAGGCGCGATGGCTGGTGCTCACGGCGGCAGCCCCGCCGCTCGGCGCGCTGTTGGCTGGCACAAACGTGGTCGAGTCGCGCTTCCTCGTCCCCGTGCTCCCGCTGCTTGCACTGATGGCAGGATGGGGAACTGCTGAGGCATTCGAGAAGTTTTCGAGTCTCATGCAAAAGCCAAACACGAATTACACGAATAATTCGCACATTTCGCGGAATCCGTGGCGTATTCAATGGGTCATGGCGGCGATGGGATCGATCGCCGTCCTCGCCTCAGGCCCGGCGCGTTTCTTGTGGCTGGCGTGGGATAGGCCGGGCGAACTTCCCCTGGCCGCGCCGGATCGATTCGAGTACGTCGAGGGGTGGCCAGCGGGTTTTGGAATCAGAGAAGCGGCCTCACTGATTTTCCTGCCGGGGGCCGAGCGCCCGCTGGACGTGGTCGTGGGCGATGAAGGCCTCATCCCCCAACTCAGTTTATACGCCGGAGCCGAACCGCGCCTCGGCGCGCTATATGCTTTCGGCGATGGCGGCGTTCGCCTTCTCCACCTCGTCCCCGAATTCGCGAATCCGTTCGGCGGCGTCGCCGATCCGAACCGACACGTGTGGTACGTGGTCGAAGTGCCGAGCTACCGGGCAACGCTCGACGCCCTCACCGCAAACCGCACTCTGCTCGCGCGCTTTCCCCGGCCCGGTGGAAAGAGCGCGATTGAGGTCTATCGTATTACTCCCAAGTAACCCCGCCGCATCTGAAATCTAATTGGAAAACGCAAAGTCTTTCCTTTACGCCCTTGCGGCTTCGCGTCAAAGAATCCGTCGCGCCCTTCGCGGCTTCGCGGTTCAATTCACCGCCCCTCGCCCAACGCCGCCTTCAACTCGGCAAAGCTCGTCATCCACGACATCCGATCCACAAACGCCCTGAGGCTCGAACTGCGCTCCCGCAGCGTCGTCACCGCTGGCCCGACAGGATCAGATCCACCCGCGCCGGGCTGATCGGCGTACGCGCCGTAAAAAGCAAAGTAGGCCTGATTGATCTTGCGAATCTGATAGCCGTGCTCGAGGAAGACGTGCCGTCGCTGTTCAATGAAGGCTTCGGCCTCTTGCACCTGGCCGGCGGCCAACAACGCATCCACCTGCACTCGCGTCTGGCGCATCTCGGCGTTGAAGTTGAATGCCGGCGATTCCCTCGGGATCACCGACTGCGCCGGGGGCGCGAACTGGGGTTTCGGCGGCGGCGGCACACGCTCGGGGTAAAAACGCGCAATCACCAGCGCGGCGATCTCCTTCCCGACGATATTCGCCGTCGTTTCGTTCATCGTCCGCAGTTCGCCGCTCGCCTCGTAACTCAGGCCGAGCGGCCTCAACGTCAGATAATTGTGAGACCACTCGTGCGCGCCAATCTCGACAACCGTGTTGATGTCCCCCGTCTCGTACAGCATCGTCGGATACGTCCCGATGCCACCCAGCGGCACGACGAGCGACGAAACATCGAGCGTCTTGTCCACGCGACCTTCCAGCGCCGCTTCGTCCTCCGCCGTCAGGCCGGGGACGATCTCGGCGTTGGCGATGTGCTCGATACGGTCGCGGCGCGAGACGACGAGGAAACTGGGCAAGGGTGTGGAATGGAAAGAAACAGGCGGGAGGAGCTGGCCGAGGGTGGCGAATCCTTGTTCGGCCAAGACGGTCGCGATCTGTTCTTGCAAGACAGCTTCAGCCGCCGGTTGCCACGTCGCCTGCTTCGCGAGGAGCGCATCGAGTTCGGCCTGCTTGCTCGCGGCGGCAGCGGCGGGGTTCGTCTGATTTGGGTCGGTGTAGATTTCTGCGATCTCGTCGCGCACGCGCCGCACGTCGTCAACCAGCTTCAGATAGTCGAGGACGATCTGCTTGCGGCGAACCTCCGGGAGGTAGTCTTGCTCGGCCACGGACCCCTGATTGATTTTGACTCCGATCGCGTCGAGCGTCCAATTCACAAAGTCAAACTGCAAATCGCCGACGATATGCGACACGCGCGCCTGCATGTCGCCCGGCGGCGGAGTCTCGTAGGCTAGCAGAGAGGCGACGCCGGCCAGGACGAACGCGAGACGAAACGTGCGGGTGAAGTCCTTCCACCAGTCGTGAGCGGCCATGGGGACGATCATACAAGACCTGCCAAGTTTTGAAAACCTGGCAGGTCTATTTCGAACCGATTACGGGAGATATTTCCGCCACGTCTGCGGCTTGCCGCGCTCTAGCAACGCCCGCACGATGTAACGCGGAGCGCGCGGCGGACGGCGCAGGCGCAAACTCGCCTCAACCGGCATGCGATCCGCTTTGCGGCGATTGCACGGCCCGCACGCGACCACCACGTTCTCCCACACCGTCTCGCCGCCGCGACTCCTGGGCGTGACGTGATCGAGCGTCAGCGTTTCCTTGCCGGGCTGGCGGCCGCAGTACTGGCAGGTATAACGATCGCGCAATAGCACGTTGCGCCGCGTCAGCGGCAGACTCAGCCCGCGCGGCAGACGCACGTAGCCCACCAGCCGGATGACGAGCGGAACCTGAAGCGTAAGCCGCTGACTGCGAAGCACGGCCTGCGCCGCCTCTACCGTCTCGGCCTTGTCGGCCAGAAGGAGCGTCACCGCCCGGCGCACACTTGTCACCTGCAGGGGTTGATATGTGGAGTTGAGCACGAGAACGTTGGTCATGATCTTCACTTCAACATGAGACCGCGCGTCCAGAGCCTCTCTCTGCCGTCACTGACCAGTCAGTGTTCCCCGCCCGCGACGCGATCTCCCGGTTCTTCGCCGGCCGCGCCGCCGACGTTTGGACGCCGATCGTCGAAGATCGTCCCGCGCGGTCCCATAAGCTGGGCGCGGCGGACGGCCCCATTGCCGCCCGCCGCGCCACGCGGCCCGATGCCGCACCCCGGTAGGAGGCGCACCCCCGAACGCGCCTCGGCGAATTAGTCAAACCGTAGAGTCACCATCGCGCCGTCCCAACCGCGCTCGCGGGCGACTTTGGCAAAGAGGGCCGTGACGGCGCGGTCGCGCGCTTCGATCTCGGTGACGGTCTCGCGCGCGATGTAAATCAACTCCTTCAGCCAGCCGATGACCTCCTCGGCGGGCAGGTCGGTGGCCTCGGTGAGCCGCCCCTCCATCGCGAAGTCGTGCAGGGTGTCGAGCCGTTGATAGAGGAACTCGAACCCGTGAGCGCCGTACTGCCGGCGCAGCCCTTCGAGGATCGCTTTTTCGATGTCCATGTTGCCTGCCCTCCTTTCAACCCTCACCCCGGCCCTCTCCCTGTGAGAGAGGGGGAAAAGAAAAGGCGCGAAAGCCGCCGGGCCTCGCGCCTGAAAGAGGAGAGCAGAGGAGAATCACTCACTGGACTCTCTGCCCCACCTCCCCGGCGCAAAAACCCTTCAGGCTCAAATCACCAGCGGCGGAGCGCGCCGCGCGCGCGGACGCCATGTGCGACGAACAGGCGAGCCTGAGATTTGTCTCAGGGTTACTTTCAGATGATTGCGGTCGGTAAATGGATTCTGCGGCTTTCACTTCGCCGCCTCCGGCATGGGTATGGGTTCGCCAAACAGCCGCCACAGGCTCGCGCCGAGGATCATGACTCTGCGCTGGCCATTGGGCCGATAAACCTGCAACTCGCCGCTGGCGATCATTCGTTTCAGTGTGCTGAGACTGACACCCAGAATCTGGGCGGCTTCTTCTCGGGCGTAAACCCGCGTGATGTCTATTCCGGGCGTATCAAATGCAACTTTGGGCCGCATAGTGACCGAAGTCTATCACGGTTTTTAAAGATTGTCAACGGTCTTCTACGGGTCAAAAGGGGGCAGGATGATGGTTGGAGTTTCGGCCTGAAAAGGCTATAATGATTTCCACACGAGGTTACTCTTCATGAGCGCCGTCAGTCTTTCTTCTGCCCTGCCCCGCACGGAAATCGAATACCCCGAATCGGATGGACAGCCCATGGCCGAGACCGACACACACCGCGACGAGATGATCGACGTCATCGCCGAACTCAAAGAGCGCTATCGCGACGATCTGCAGGTGTACGTCGCCGGCAACCTGCTGATTTATTTCGAAGAAGGCAACCCGGAAAAGTCTGTCGCGCCGGACGTGTTCGTCGTCTTCGGCGTGGCAAAGCACAAGCGCCGCACCTACAAAATCTGGGAAGAAGGCAAAGCGCCCGATGTCGTCATCGAAATCACCTCGGCCAAAACGCGCCGCCAGGATCGCGAGGAGAAACGTGTCCTCTACGAATCGCTCGGCGTTCCCGAACTATTCCTGTTCGATCCGCTTAATGAATATCTCAAGCCGGCGCTGCAAGGTTTCCGACTCGCGGGTGAGTATTTTACTCCGTTGAAGCCGGAGCAGTCCGGCCAGACTTGGCGGTTGCCGAGCGAAGTTTTGAAACTCGAACTGCGCGCCGAGGGCGGACACTTGCGACTGTTCGATCGCGAAGCCGCGCGGTATCTCCTCTCACCGGCCGAGGAAGCCGAAGCCCGCCGCGAGGCCGAAACCGAAGTCGAACGGCTGAAGGCTGAACTTCGAAAACTCAGGGGCGAGTCCGGCTAAAGCAGTGGACTTCCTCGTCACAGGCGGCGCTGGCTTCCTCGGCGCGGCTCTCGCCAACCGGCTGGCCCGCGACGGCCATCACGTTCGCGCCATCGACGACCTCTCCGCCGGCGATCCGGCCCGGCTTCTGCCCGAAATCCTCTTCACGCGCGGCGACGTGAACGACCGCCCAAAACTGTGGACGCTTTTGCAAGGCGTCGAATGCGTCTACCATCTGGCCGCGCGCGTTTCGGTTCCCGAGTCGGTGCTCTACCCGCGCGAGTACACCGCCGTCAACGTCGGCGGCACGGTCAGCGTGATGGAGGCGATGCGCGACGCCGGCGTGCGGCGCGTCGTCCTCGTCTCGTCGGGCGCAGTCTACGGCGAGCACGCCGACCAACCTCTCCGCGAAGCCCTTACCCCCGATCCCCGATCGCCCTACGCCGTGAGCAAACTCGCGGCCGAATACTACGTTCGCACCATCGGCGCGCTATGGGGAATCGAAACCGTCGCCCTGCGCGTGTTCAACGCCTACGGTCCCACTCAGCCTTTGCCCGCCGCGCACGCGCCGGTCATCCCCCGTTTCCTCAAACAAGCTCTCAGCGGCGGATCAATCGTCGTGTACGGCGACGGTCGGCAAACGCGCGACTACGTTTTTGTGGACGATGTGGTCGAAGCGCTGGTGGCGGCGGCCACGGCCAGCGCGGTAGATCGCCGGGTCGTCAATATCGGCAGCGGATCGGAGACGAGCGTTGACGAAGTCATCGCGCTGGTCGCCCGGGCGACCGGCGAGCGGGTGGAAGTGATCTACAACTCGAACGAGGACGGCGGCGTGTCGCGAATGTGCGCTGATCTCACGCTCGCGAAATCCCTGCTCAACTTTCAACCGCACGTCAGTCTGGCCGATGGGCTGCAATTCACACTGGAGCGCGATCCCCGCTTCGTTCGCGCCAAGGCATGACGAGAACCGCCGGCGAACTCCTCACCTCCTTCGAGCGCCAGCCGCTCTATCTCAAGCTCACTATCTTCTTCATTGCGGCGCTGATCGTCCGGCTAATCTACGGGCTGGTGATCGTCGGCCCGACGATCGGCAGTGACGCCTATCTGTTTTACACCCACGCGGCGAATCTGCTGGGCGGAAAAGACTTTGGCGTGCCCAATCGTCCCCCGGCGTTTTCATACGCCATGGCCGGCATCATCGGCATCTTCGATCACTATCCGGCCAGCGTCGTCGTCTATCAAGCGATCCTGTCGGCGCTCGTGCCGGGGCTGATGTATCTCCTCGGGCGCGATCTATTTGCCGAACGCATCGGGGCGCTTGCCGCGTGGTATTCGGTCTTCCACTTTCCGCTCGTCGACTACGTCCGGCTCGTCGGCTCCGACATTCAATTTACCTTCGCCGTCGTACTGACGGCCTGGGTCGTCTCGCGTGCGTCGTGGCGGCGAACCATCGTAGCCGGCCTGCTGTTGGGCCTGTCCGCGCTGACGCGCGGCACCGCGCTCACGTTTTTTCCATTTGTCGCGCTCCTGGGCCTCACGCCGCTTGGCCCGCGAGTCGAAGGTTGGGGGAGACGGATGATCCGTGTCACGGCGCTTCTTGTCACGGCGGGCATCGTCCTTGCACCCTGGATCATTCGTAACGCGCTCCGATATGGCGCGTTCGTCCCGGTGTCGTCGGAGAGCGGGATCAATTTCTTTCAAGGCGCACAGCCGGGCTTTCTGCTGTACCGCGAGACGGATTACGATCTAGCGCAGAAGTTGACCGGCTGGAACACAGGCGACCACGACGATCTCAATCATCCCCAATACCAGTCTCAGCTGACCGGGTATTGGTGGCGGCTGTGGATCGAACAGCCGCGACTCCAGATCGCCATGCGTGCCCTGTCGTTCTTCGACTTCTGGTCGCCGGTCGAGCGCGTGCGCTTTTACAGCCTCGGCCCCGGAAACATCTACTGGGCCGTGACCTACGGCGCGCAACTGCCATTCTTCGCCCTGGGGGGATACCTGATCTTGAAGCGGCGCGTGCCGGGAACGTACTTTGCGCTCGCGGCCATCACCGGCGCGACGCTTCTGCACACGCTCTCGCACGCCGAGCAAACCCGCTACCGGGGCCTGTCGGTTGAGTCGTTCGTCGCGCTGATCGCCTGCTACGGAGCGGTTGAATATTGGAATTGGCGTGTTGCCCCCAAACCCCTCTCGGCATACAATGGGGGCGCTCAGGAGAAATCACAATGAAAACTCGCATCCTTCGAGTGACTCTTGCTCTAGCCCTGCTCGCCGCTCTCTATCTCAGTTGGAGCGGCGCTCGCGCCGCCGAGAAATCTCAAGCCGGGGAAAATATCGTCCACACCATGCGGCGCGGCGACACACTGGCCCTGCTGTCGAAGATCTACGGCGCGACGGTCGAGAGCATCCGGGCGGCCAATCCGGGCGTGACCGACTGGAGTTTCATCCACGTCGGGGATAACATCGCGATCCCGGTCGCGCGCTCCTTTACCCCCAGCGTGACCACGCCGTTCTTTTACGTGGTTCAGCCGGGCGAAACTTCCACCGACATCGCCACCCAATTCGAAGTCGAGCACGCGACGCTGGCGCGCGCCAACGGGTCGAAGTTTTATCCCTTCCCGGTGGCCCCCGGCGAGACGATCCTGATCCCCGCCGGCCCGCACATCCACGTCGTGCTCGGGGGCGAGACTCTGAGCGGGATCGCCGCCGCGTTCGGCACCAACCCCGAACTCCTGAAGAAAGTGAACAACCTGCCGGGCGATTCGGTGGTCGCGGGCACGAGCCTCTTCATCCCGTATCTCTACAATGCCCAGCCGCTTGCGCCCGGCGGCGCGCCCATTTCCGCCGAGGTGGCCGTCGCGGGGACCACGACCAACCCGGAGACGGCCAGTCCGACAGCCAGCCCCACCGTCGCGGCAGTCAACCCGACCGCAACTCGGACGCCGACGGCGACGCGCACGCCCAGGCCGACTCCGTTGCCGACATCCACCCGCAGGCCAACCGGGAAGGCGACGGCCACGCCCAACACGCCCGGATCGACCGGAGGGCCGCTGGAGTACCGGCTTACTTTTCTCGAAACAATGGACCTCGATCCGTCGCGCGACGGCGGCGCAATCGGGCACATGCGCCTCGAATTCCGCGGCGGCCGGCCGCCGTTCACTTTGTTCAGCGACGACGTCTTGGTCGGCACGAACCTTTATCCCGGCTGGCGGTTGGACTTCGACGTGATCTACTCGACTCTTCACTACGATCAACTGACGACGTGCGGCGCGGTGATCACTCACACGATCAAGCTGGTCTCGGCCGACGGCCAGGCGTTCACCGAGGTCTATTTCATCGGCCCGTTCGACTGCCCCGTGCCGACGATTGTGGCACCCGTGACTCGAACGCCGGGGGCGTAATGCCCCGCCTGCCCCGCGCCTTCTTCGCGCGGCCGACGCTCGTCGTCGCCCGCGAATTGCTCGGTCAGCGGCTCGTGTGTCTGCGAAACGGGCGCAGGCTGTCGGGCTTGATCGCGGAGGCCGAGGCCTACATCGGGGAAAACGATCTTGCCTGTCACGCGCGAGTCGGGCGAACCCCGCGCAATGAAGTGATGTACGGGCCGCCCGGCTATGCGTACGTCTATTTCACTTACGGGCTGCACTGGATGCTGAACTGCGTCACGGAGCGCGACGGCTTCCCGGCGGCAGTGCTCCTGCGAGTCATCGTTCCAGATGGCGGGGTCGAGATCATGCGCCGCCTGCGAGGGCAGGCGCCGGAAGCCCGTCTTGCCAACGGCCCGGCCAAACTGACGCAGGCGCTCGGCATTGACGGGGAACTCGACGGTCACGATCTCTGCGCTCGCGGCGCAAAGCTTTTCATCGAGCGCGCCGCTCTTCCGCCAGACTCGCGAATCATTGCCCGTCCGCGCGTGGGGCTGGGCGATACGCCGGAGCCGTGGAAGAGCAAGGCGTGGAACTTTCGATGGCTGATTTCTGACTGACGATTGCCGATTGTCGATCCCGATCGGAAATCAGTAATCAAGACTCGGCAACTGCCAAACGGAGACAAACATGGGACTGCTTTCCAACAAGACCGCCCTGATCTTCGGCGTCGCCAACGACCACTCGATTGCCTGGGGCATCGCGAAGGCGTTCGCGCGCGAGGGGGCGCAACTCGCGTTCAGTTACGCCGGCGAAGCGCTTGCCAAGCGCGTCCGCCCGCTGGCCGAGTCCGTGAGCGGCAAGTGGGTCGAGCCGTGTGACGTGACCAGGGACGAAGATATCGCGGCGCTGTTCGAAAAGGTCGGCCAAGAACTCGGCCTGATCGACATTTTGATTCACGCCGTCGCCTTCGCCAACCGCGACGAACTGAGCGGCCCGTACTACAACACCAGCCGGGAGGGGTTCCGGCTGGCGCTCGACGTGTCGTGCTATTCGTTCACCGCGCTGGTGCGCGGCTCACTGCCGCACATGCGCCCCGGCGGGTCTTATCTGACGCTGACCTATTACGGGGCAGAGAAGGCCGTGCCGCACTACAATGTGATGGGCGTGGCGAAGGCCGCGCTCGAGGCCTCGGTGCGCTACCTGGCCGCCGATCTCGGCCCGCAGAACCTCCGCGTCAATGCGATCTCAGCCGGGCCGATCCGCACGTTGGCCGCCGCCGGCGTCGCCGGCTTCAAAGGTCTGTACGGCGAATTCAAAAATCTCGCGCCGCTGCGCCGCAACGTCACCATCGACGACGTCGGCAACGCGGCGTTGTATCTTTGCTCCGACCTCGCCGCCGGCGTGACGGGTGAGGTGCATTACGTGGACGCGGGCTACAACGTCATCGGCGTGCCGGAGCCGGGTGGCGGGGAACGCAAGGAGTGAAGAAAACCCAATGCCCGTCATCACTCGCTCGCTCAAACTCGACACGCGCGGCGATGCCGACATCCACGACCTCACCGACGCCGTGGCGAAGGCGGTGCGCGACTCCGGGTTGAAGGCCGGCATCGTGACGGTCTTCTGCCCCTCGGCCACCTCGGCCGTCACGACCATCGAATTCGAAGACGGCGCGTTGTCGGATTTGCGCCGCGCCTTCGACGAGATCGCGCCGCCGGATCGCGAATACAAGCACAACCTGCGCTGGGCCGACGGCAACGGGCACGCCCACCTGCGCGCCGCCCTGCTCGGCCCATCGCTCACCGTGCCATTCGTCGAGGGGCGGCTTCGCCTGGGGACGTGGCAGCAGATCATCTACCTCGACTTCGACAACCGGCCGCGAAGCCGTGAGTTGATCGCGCAAATTATCGGAGAATGAAACGTCAAGCGGGCAGAGAATGTGGCGGAGAACAGCAGTGCCGATTCTCAAAAAACGCGGGGCACAAAGCCCGGCGCATTCAACACGTCCATCAGGTCTTCGCCCAGGCCGAGCACCAACACACCCTGTTTTTCGCCGTGCCGAACCACGGTCTCGTCCACGTAAAGTGAGGCGATAGCGCCGATGATCTTTTTGTCGTCGTATTCGGGAAAGAACTCGCGGGCTTTTGACAACGTTTCCACAAACTCATCCACGTCACCTGGCTTCAAGCGAGTGCGCGTTTCGTTGAGGAGGACATGCTCGCCGCAAATGGCCACCACGTCAAATTCCTGCGAACGCCCCGAGTCGCTCGTGTGCCGCCGCCGCACGCGCACGGCCATGAAGTCAATCTCGTCTTCGGGGCACGGGACGACATCGCGAAGAATGCGCGGAACGCTCGGCGCCACGATATCTTCCGCCAGCGTGCCGAGTTTGTTTGCCAATTCGCCCCAGCGTTTGTTGTTCTCGATCTTGAAATCGTGCCTCTCGGCCTCCGACCGTTCACGCGAAGCGCGCATCTCGGCCTTGAAATCGCGCATCTCGGCCTCCGACCGCTCACGCGAAGCGCGCATCTCGCGCGACGTCTGTTCGACCTGCAACTGAGTGCGCGCCTGAAGACGCAGAACCTCAGCCAATAGGTCTTCCAATTCTGTCATGCGTTGTTCCAGCGGAGCATTCAACACAGACTCACCCCATCCCTTCCGCAGTCGCCAACTGTTCGCCCGATTATACGTTGGCTGTACCGGCGCGTCAAACTAAACATTTGTCCCAATTACACGCAAAGGAACTCTCCCATGTATTTCGTGACCTTTGGCACCCCCACCAAACCCCGCCTCGGCCTCGTCGAAGGCGACGCAGTGATCGATCTCGCCAAAGCCGCCGGCGACGCCAGGCTGCCGGGCGATATGTTGAGCCTCATCGAAGCCGGCCCGGCGGCGCTCAAGAAGATCGCCCGCCTCGCGGCCAAAACGCCTCGCGCGGCGCGCAAGCCCCTCTCGTCATTGCGTCTCCTCGCCCCGATCCCTCATCCGCGCCGGAACGTCTTTTGCCTCGGCCTGAACTACGCCGAGCACGCCAAGGAGTCGGCGGAGGCGCGCGGGCGCGAAGTGAAACTGCCGCAGCACCCGGTCTTTTTCACCAAGGCCACCGGCGCAGTCAACGGGCCGTTCGACGACATCCCCTGCGACCCGCAGGTGACTCAGCAGTTGGATTGGGAAGTTGAGTTGGGAGTGATAATCGGCAAAGCCGGGAAGAACATCCCGCGCGAGAAGGCGATGGAGTACGTCTTCGGCTACACTGTAGTCAACGACGTGTCGGCGCGAGACTTGCAGTGGAACCACCAGCAGTTCTTCAAGGGCAAGTCGCTCGACGGCGCGTGCCCGATGGGGCCGTGGATCGTCACCGCCGACGAAATAGACAATCCGCACGCGCTCGCCATCCGCTGTCGGGTGAATGGCGTGACGAAGCAAGACTCCACCACGGCGAATATGATCTTCACCGTGCCGGCGATCGTCGAAATCCTGTCGCGCGGGCTGACGCTTCAGCCCGGCGACGTGATTGCGACTGGCACGCCGAGCGGCGTGGGTTTCGCCCGCACGCCGCCGGAGTTTCTCCAGCCGGGTGACGTAGTGGAGTGCGAGGTGGAGAAGATCGGGGTGATACGGAATCGTATTGCGTGAAGCGACTTTCGCCGCGAATTGCGCGAATCTCGCGAATCGGGTTTTCTCCAGTTCGGGCAATCCGTCCATTTCGTGGCAGAGGCTTCATAGTCGTTCGACGTCGTGCACCCCGCTCTCTTTCATCCCGGCGGGCGTCATACGCACGAACTCGGCCTTCTCCCATAAGTCCTCAATCGTGTTTGCTCCGGCGTAACTCAGACCCGAACGCAGGCCGCCGACGAGTTGATGCACGACCTCGGCGGCCTCGCCCCGGAACGGCACGACGGCCTCCACCCCCTCCGGCACCACCCGTTCCCAATCTTCGTCGGCTACCTCGCCCTCCTGCTCCATCCGCTTGCGATCGATGTTCGCCGTGAGCGAGGCCATGCCGCGCACTACCTTGTAGCGCCGGCCGTCACGGATGACGTTCGCGCCCGGACTCTCGACCGTTCCGGCCAACAGACTGCCGACCATCGCCGTGCTCGCGCCCGCTGCCAACGCTTTCACGAGATCGCCCGACTTCCGAATCCCGCCATCGGCGATCAACGGCATCTCGATCCGGTGCGCGGCTTCGGCGCAATCCACGATCGCCGTGAGTTGCGGAACGCCGAACCCGGCCACCTGGCGCGTGATGCAGATCGAACCCGACCCCACGCCGACCTTCACCGCATCCGCGCCGGCCTCGGCCAGATCACGCACACCGTCGCCCGTGGCGACGTTGCCCGCAACCACCTCGGTCTTCGGAAATTGGCGCTTCACCTCGCGCAGCATTGCAATCGCGTGATCGGCGTGGCCGTGTGCGATGTCGAGCACAAGCATATCGGCGCCGGCGGCGAGGCACGCCCCCGCCCGGTCTAGATCGTCGGGCCGGACGCCGATCGCCGCGCCCGCGCGCAGTCGGCCTTTCGCGTCTTTCGAGGCGTCGGGGTGCGTGCCGATCTTGATAATGTCCTGCGCGGTGATCAGCCCCTGCAAGCGCCCGACTCCATCCACAATCGGCAATTTCTCGATCCGGTGCTGATGCAGGGCCGCGCGCGCCTCTTCGAGCGAACTTCCCTGCGGCGCAGTCAGCGTGATCAGCCTCTCGCGCGGCGTCATCACCGAACTCACGGGCGCATCGTCGGGCGCGAACAGGACGTCGCGCGTCGTCACCAGCCCGGCCAGCACGCCGCTGTAGTCCACCACGGCCAGCCCGCCGATGCCATTCGCGGCCATGAGCGACCGCGCTACGGCCACGGTATCGTTCGGCGCGATCAACATAGGGTCTTCGACCACGAAACTTTCAGCCCGCTTCACCCGCGCGATCTCGGCGGCCTGCCGATCGATCGGCATGAAACGATGGATGATGCCGATGCCGCCCGCGCGAGCCATCGCGATCGCCATATTGGCTTCGGTCACCGTGTCCATATTCGCGCTGACAATCGGAACGGCCAGCCGCAGGTTCTTAGTGAGATGGGCCGCCGTCGAGGCCGCCGCGCGACTGCGCGCCGCCGAGCGTTTGGGGACGAGCAGGACGTCGTCAAAGGTGAGTCCGTCGCTGGATCTGATGTTCATTTTGCGCCTCCGGGTGGTGTCCGTACTATACCCTCAGTTGCGCGAAGTGGGAAATGCCCCGTTGCCATCTCGCCTTACAAGTGATACACTGGTTGCGCGATCCGATCGTCGCTGCGCTTCCGCGTAACGCGCGACTGCCATCCCCGATGAGCCGATGAACACCGGTGACCTGCCGCTCCTCCCCGAAGAACGCCGAATCGTCACAGTCCTTTTCGCCGACGTCACCGGCTTCACCGCGATGGCGGAGCCGATGGATATGGAAGACGTGCGTGACCTGATGGACGCGTGCTGGCAACGTCTCGACGGCGCGATTCTTCGGCACGGCGGGCGAATTGACAAGCACATCGGCGATGCGGTGATGGCGGTGTGGGGCGCGCCGCACGCCGGCGAAGACGACGCGGCCAGTGCCGTCCGCGCGGGTGTCGCGCTTCAACGCGAACTCGAGTCGTTCAACCGCGAGCGGCCCGGTACCGGACTGCGCATCCGGGTAGGGATCAATACTGGCCCGGCGCTGGCGGGCACGGTCGGCTCGCTCGGCGAATACACCGTGATAGGCGACACGGTGAATCTCGCCAGCCGGATTCAGACAATGGCCGAGCCGGGCACGGTCGTGATCGGCCCGCAGACTTTCGAAGAGGTTCGCGGTCTTTTCGACGTGGAACCGCTCGCGCCGGTCCCGGTCAGGGGCAAGACCGGCCCGCGCACTGCGTTCCGCGTGGAAGCAGAAAAAGTCCACCCTTCACGTGTCCGCTACCGCGGCTCGTCGGAATTCAAATTGCGGCTGGTCGGGCGGAACGCCGAGTTGAAGTCGTTGATGGCCATTTACGCGCGGGCTGCCGCCCGGCGCCGTCCCGTCGTCGCTCTCGTCGTCGGCGAAGCCGGGCTGGGCAAGTCGCGCCTGATGATGGAATTCGCCAGGACGCTGGAACTCCGGCCCGAGCATCCACTCATCCTGTCGGCCCGCGGCCTGGCCCAGACGGCCCGCGTCCCGTTCGGCTTGTGGAGAGCGATGTGGAACAACCGTCTGCGCCTCGACGAGGCCGACGCACCCGGCGCGAGCGGCGACCAGTTCGCGAAAGGCATGCTGGAGATGTGGGGCAGTTCGCTCAGCGCGATCCCCGGCGTGGAAGTCGCGCACGTCGTCGGCGGCCTGATCGGATTCGATTTCCCCAACAGCCCCTACCTGGCGGCGCTGAGCGGCTCTCCCCGGCGCGCCAGGGAACGCGCCTTCGAACTGACGGCGCAACTTTTCGCCCGCGCCGGCGCCCGCGCGCCGCTCGTCCTCATGTTCGACGATCTGCACTGGGCCGACGATGGCACGCTCGACCTGATCGAGCACTTGCTGGCCGAGCGCGGCAGCGACCTGCCATTGTTGATACTGGGCGGCGCGCGAACCGGAATCGGTGACCGACTCACCGGTTGGCGAACGCACGAGGCGATTCAGACGATTACGCTCAATCCCCTGCCGACGAATCCGGAAATAGTGAAGGAGGTCTTCAAGCAGGCTGAAACTCTGCCAGGGAGTTGGCTGGCGCTATTGGCCGAACGCTCGGGGGGAAATCCGTATTTTCTGGAGGAACTGGTGCGTGCACTGATTCGGCAGGGAGCAATTCTTGTGAAGCCCGACGGCTGGCGGGCCAGCGGCGACGGGCCGTTGGATGTTGCGCTACCCGATACGCTCCACTCGCTTCTGCAATCCCGGCTCGACGCTCTGCCGGCAGAGGTGAAGGCGGTCGCCCAGGCTGCCGCAGTTGTCGGGCGCGTGTTCTGGGTCGGCGCGGTGCAGGCCATCCTTCACACAGCGGCGGGCACCGGCCTGCTGACCGCGCCGCTAGACGAAAATGGTTGGCGGACGATGGTCGAGTCGGCGCTGGAGACAATGCAACACAATGAATTGGCGTTCCAGCGGGTGGGCAGCGGCTCGAACGCCGACCGCGAGTTCATCTTCAAGCATCACCTCCTGCGCGACACGGCCTACGAAATGTTGCCGAAGAAATACCGCCGCCGATTTCACGCGGCGGCGGCCACCTGGTTGGCGGGCCACGGCGGCTACCCCGCGCTCATCGCCGACCATCTCGAACAGGCCGGAGAATATACCCGTGCCATCATGTACTACCGGCAGGCCGCCGAGGACGCCGCCGCGCGCGGCGCGTCCGCCGAAGCGCAGGCCCTCACCGAGCGTAGGCAGGCAGTCGAGCGCCAGATGCAAAAAATTGGCACCGGGCCGCTTTGACAGGTCGCCAGACTCGTGTGACAATGCGCCCTCATGTCCTCAACCTCCCCAACGAAAACCCTGCTGTCAATCTTCGCACATCCGGACGATGAGTCTTTCGGCCCCGGCGGCACGCTGGCCAAGTATGCGGCGCAAGGCGTCGCCGTTCATCACGTCTGCGGCACGCGCGGCGAGGTCGGCTCGGCCGATCCGCAGCACCTGGCTGGCTACGCTTCAGTCGGTGACATGCGCTGGGCCGAATTGCAATGCGCCGCCCAGCACCTCGACCTCGCGTCCGTGATCCATCTCGGCTATCGCGATTCGGGAATGCCGGGTTCGGCGGACAACCAACACCCGCAGGCGCTGGCCGCCGCGCCCATCGCCGAAGTCGCCGCCAAGATCGCGCACTTGATTCGTGAGCTCAAGCCGCAAGTCGTGATCACGCACGACCCGGTCGGCGGCTACCGCCACCCCGATCACATCGCCATTCACCAAGCCACCGTCGCCGCCTTCCACGCCGCCAGCGATCCGACCGTGTTTCCCGACGGCCTTCCCGGCCACGTGCCGCAGAAGTTGTATTATCCCGTCTTCGGCGGAGCACTGATCAGACTATTCAGATGGATTGTTCCGGTCCTGGGCCAAGACTTGCGCCGGATGGGGAGAAACAAAGACATTGACTTCAGCAGCTTCAACTTTCCGACGCACGCGGTGATCGATATTCATGGAGCGCCGGCGCTGAAGAAGTTCAAGGCGTGGGCCTGCCACCGCAGCCAGACCGAAGGCGGCGGCGGCCCGCCGACGCGCGGCGTCATCGGCTGGTATTTGCGGCAGTTCGGCAGCCGAGTGGAAACTTTCATGCGCGCCCAGCCGCCGGCGAATGGGCACGTGCGGGAGAGGGATTTGTTCGAGGGGGTGATGTGATTGCAGACTCGAGATGGCGGATTGAAGTTGGGATTTGGGATTTGGAAATTGGGAATTGTTATTCGACAGGCTGTCGGTCGATTGCAAACGTGCAAGTCTCGTCGCCTTTGGCGATGCACGTGACTTCCTCTACCTTGAAACGCTTGCCGCCCGTCCCCCAGAAGACGGACTCGTCGAGGATGCCCAGCGCCAGATAACAGCACGGCACGTCGGTGTGCCGCCCCCAGCACACCGGGCAACGCTCGATAATCCAGAGCAGATGCTCGTCGTCCTCCGACAGTCGCACCACCTGATCGCTGAATTGATTGAAAACACGCTGGAACACGTCGAGGCCGACGCGGAACTTCATGCCCAGGGGCATGAGTCGCAGAGGCAGGTCGGCGATGCCCAACACCGGGTCGAACTCTTTTAGCCCACTGCCGAAGGCGGTGCGCCCGACGCGCGCCTGAAGCGCGTGGCCGGCCTTTTCGCCGTACATCTTCTCGATCGCCTCCATGAGGCCGCTCACGTGCTCGAAGGGAAATTTCTTGTCGAGGTTTCCCGGCGGCAGTGGCTTATTCAGTTTTTCCAAACCGGCAGCGGCCAGCACTTCCTCCAGCCGCTCTTTGCCGATTACCTGTTCCAGCGACTGGATGACAACTCGGCCCATGCGATTGGCGTAATAGAATTGCGGAGGAGGGTTGTGGTCGGGTTCGGTCACGGGCCATAGTATATATCACGCTCTCTTGAAGCGCCAAGCCTGCCTCACCTCGCGCCCTGCCCAGTTTCAGCGGACTGCGTATAATAGCGGCGTGCGCTCTCGTCTCCCCTTCGCCAGGTCAATCGTCGCGTCGTTGCTCTTCGCCGGCCTCTCGATCGTGCTGACGGCATGCGCCAAAAGCGGCGCGGTCTTGCCCACCGCCACTTATTCGCCGCAGGCGAAGACGGCCTCCGGCCTCGTGGCCGAGGGCGACGAACGACTGGCCGCGAGCGATTTCTCCGGCGCGGAGCGCGCTTACCAAAAGGCGATCGACACCGACCCCAAATTCGCGCCGGCTTATTCGCATCTGGCGTTCGCCCACCTCTTCAATCCCGAAACGCGCAGGGGCGCGATCGCCGAGGCGCAGAAGGCGACCGCACTCGACCCGAACAGCGCCGAGGCCTACGCGTATCTCGCCCGCGCCTACGACTGGAACGCGAAGTTCGACGAAGCGCGCAAGGCGGGTGAGAAGGCTGTGAGCCTCGACCCAGGCAGCGCCAACGCGCAAAGTTTCCTCGGCGAAATTTACACCGACCTGCGGATGTACGACGAGGCGAAGAAGACCGCCGAGAAAGCCGTGCAACTCGATCCGAAGAACGCCGAGGCGCACCGCAATCTCGGTTATCTCTACAATGACATGACCCGCTACGAAGACGCGCTGGCCGAGTGGCAGGCCGCTTACGACCTTCAGCCCAAGTTCGTACATCGCCTGACCAGCATCGCCGTCTATTACTTGTATTTGCGGCCCGACTCGGAGAAGGCGCGGCAATGGTTGAACGACGCCTTGGCGCTGGCCCCGGACGACTCGATTGCGCTCATATTCCTCGCGCGCCTCGATTCGAGGGAAGGCAAGGCCGACGCGGCGATGGCCGGGTGCAAGCATTTGCTGGAAGTCGCGCCCAACTCGCCGGACGGGCATAACTGTGAGGCGACGGTGTTCGCCGACCAGGGCGACTACGCTGCCGCAGAGGCCGCGCGCCAGGCGGCCATCGCCGCCGACCCGAATGACGAGGGCAGTTACATTGGCCTGGGTTACGTCTATCTCGCCAAAGACGAATGCGGCAAAGCCATAGATCAATTTCAGAAAGCCGTCGATCTTTTTCCGCGCTCTGGCCGCGACTGGGCCGCGCTCGGCCGCGGGCAGTCGTGCAACGGCGACGCCGACGCCGCGATCAAATCCACCAAGAAAGCGGTCGAACTTGAACCGTACAACGGGGATAATCACATCGGCCTGGGGAGACTCTATCTGGCGCAGGGCAAGTTTCGTGACGCGGAAAGCGAGATGAAGAAGGCGGCGGAGATCGATCCTAAGAACGATCAGTATCTGATCTGGCTGGGCAGAGTCTACGCCGCGCAGGGGGACGCCGGCAGGGCCATCGAGCAATACCAAAAAGCGGTTGCGCTCAACCCGAACGACGGCGACAACTCGACCGTCCTCGCGTTTGCGCAATTGCAGAACCGGGACTTCGCGAAGGCAACCGATAACTTCAAGCAAGCGCTCGATCTTTACAAGCGAGGCGCGTCG
>JACQED010000042.1 GCA_016200785.1 Chloroflexota bacterium | reverse complement strand
CCGCGCACCAGCGCCGATTGGCCGACGTCGAGGCGGGCGAGGTCGAGCAAACCCTCGACGAGCCGGCGCATGCGGTCGGCTTCGTCGAAGATGATCGTCGCCGAGCGGCGCAAAGCGTCGGGGCTGTCAGCCGCGCCGTCGAGGATGGCTTGCGCGAAACCTTGAATGGAAGTCAGCGGTGTCTTGAGTTCGTGCGACACGTTGGCGACGAAATCGCGCTGGGCCTGCTGACTCGTCTTGACCTGCTTCGCCATGTCGTTGAATGCGCCGGCGACCGTTTGCACTTCAGCCGGGCCGGAAAGGGAAAGGGTTTGATCGTAATTGCCGCTGGCGATGCCCTGCGCGGCGCGCGCCATTTTCCGCAGTGGCTCGGCGACCGAACGGGCGATGAGGAGCGCGAGGATGAGTGACAGGCAGAGCGCGGTGATGCCGGCCTGAATGAGCGGCCCAAACATGTATTCGATCAAAAAGGCGATCGCCGGCAGTCGGGGTTGTTGCTGTAGAAAGAGAACTTGCTGGCCGCGAGCCACTCTACGGTTGATGAACAACCAAATACGCCCGCTGCTGTCGCGCGCCGACTCGCGCCTCACCGCACCGGGAGCATCCGGCAACAACGACTGCGGATCGAAGCGATGTGTCGCATCGGGGTCGCTGTCGGCCAGCATTCTGCCGGCGTTGTCCACCAGCATCACGCGAACCCCGGTGGCGGCGGCGAGGTCACGCACGTAGCCCTGCCACACATCAGTCGTAGCGTCGGGCGGGGGAAAGGGCGGCGCATCGCGCGCCACGTCGTTGAGCCGGTTGAAAGCCAATCGCCGGACGGCCGGGCTGTTGCGGAGGAAGAACGCAAACGCGATGGTGATCGTCAGCAGGCAGACGACGACGATGGAGATGTGCGAGGCGAGGAGGCGGGTGCGGAGAGAATTCAACATTGCTGATTGTGGATTGCTGATTGCTGATTGGCGGTTGAGACTGGAGACAATCAGCATTCAGAAATCAGCAATCAGAAATCAAGCGACCAGTTTGTACCCCACCCCCGTCACCGTCTCGATGCTCACCGTGCTTCCCGCCAGAATCTTGCGGAGGTGCGCGATGTGAACGTCCACGGTGCGCGTCTGGCCGTAGAAGTCGAAGCCCCACACGAGGTTGAGCAATTGCTCGCGGGTGAGGACGAGGCCGCGATGCTCGGCGAGAGTTTGCAATAGATCGAATTCCTTGGCGCGGAGATTTGCCGGTTTGCCGGCAACGGTCACCTCGCGGCGGGCGGGGTCGATCATCACATCGCCAGCGTGGATCGGCCCGGCGTGCTCGGCAGATTTCGCGGTCCGCTCACTCCGGCGCAATATCGCTTTGACGCGGGCGACGAGTTCGCGCGGGTTGAACGGCTTGGTCATGTAGTCGTCCGCGCCGAGTTCGAGGCCGATGATCTTGTCAATGTCCTCGTCGCGGGCGGTGAGCATGATGATCGGCAGATCGGGCGGCAAGTCCTTCGCGCCGGAGCGCACGCGGCGGCAGACTTCGTAGCCATCAATCTCCGGCAGCATCAGGTCGAGCACCATTAGCGCAGGCGACTCGCGCGCGGCCTTGTCCAGCGCGGCCTTGCCATCGGCGGCGGAGGTCGTGCGAAAGCCGTCGCGCTCGAGATACATTTTGGCGAGTTCGACGATGTGGGATTCGTCGTCAACCAATAGAATTAATTCACCTGGCATAGGGTTGTCTCGTCGGTGAGAACCGCGGATGAACGGAACGGCGCGGATGGGGGGTCAGGATGATTGATGATCATATTCTCACGCTATCGCGCCAGAGCCTCAAACAACTCACGGTTTTGAGCAATCAACCGGCGCACAAAAGGCACGGCGCTTCCGGCAAAACGCCCGCCCGCCTTTTCCTCTCGCGCCGGTTTGTCGTTGAGGTAGGCCAGCCAGATTTCCAAAGCGGCCAGCGCGACCGCCTTTGCTTCTTTTTCGGCGATCTGGTGCTCACGCAATTGCCGCGCCAGTGTGTCGGGTAGTTCAAGAGTCAATGTCGCCAATGTAACCTCCTGCACCATCGGGGCATTTCCAGTCATGGGGTTTCTTGCTTCACAACGATTCCTTGTTTTCCTCGCCAGAACGGACAATACGGGCATTCCTCGCCGTTCGGAAAGTCAATGCCTTCCTCGTGCGGGCAGCCCATCATGCCCTCAGCGATCACCACCTGCTTCGCGCCATGGGCCGCGATGAAGCCGGCAATTTGAACCTGGACTTCCGAGTTAGTCATCACATCCGACCCAAGCCAGCGTTCCACGATCAGTTCAGCATCCTCGGACTCAATAATGCCGACGGCAATCTTGGTGACCGTCTTGTCGTCCGGCCCATAATGGGCAATTGTGGCGATGGGATACTTGATCTTTGACGGGGACCGCACTGCCGGCCGCCGGGGCGCGCCGGCCAGCTGGCGGCGGTTTGCCTTTGACTTCGTTCTGTGTTTATGTGCCACCGCATTACTCCTCTCATCACGCCCGTAGTGACGCCGGAGGGTTTCGACCTGGCCGCCGTCCATTCGTTTATTCGTTCCCCATTCGTTGACCTTTCTCCCTCCTCACCATCTCCAATATCTCCTCCGCGCTCTCGGTCGTCTTCTCGCTCTCCAATCCGAGCATCTGCGCCAGTTCGGCCACGCGCGCCGGACCGCCCAGCGGGCGGACGTGGGTAAGGGTACGCTCGCCCTCGATTTGCTTTTCGACTTTGAAATGAGCGTCGCCGAAGCCGGCGAGCTGCGGCAGGTGGGTGATGCACAGCACTTGATGCGCGGACGACAGTCCCCACAACTTGCGCCCGACGATCGCGCCGACGCGCCCGCCGATGCCCTGATCGATTTCGTCGAAGATCAGCGTCGGGGTGCGATCGGCGCGGGCCAGCACGCCTTTGAGCGCGAGCATCAAGCGCGAGGTCTCGCCGCCGGAGGCGATCTTCGCCAGCGGCTTGAGTCCCTCGCCGGGGTTGGGCGCGACGACGAATTCAATCCGGTCAAGGCCCGTCGAGTCGAACGCGTAACGTGGCGGCTTGCCAGAATTGGACGACTCGCTTTTGATGCCTTTCGCGACGTGCTCGGGGACAATCGCCCCGTCTTCGGCCTCCTCCCACTGCAAGTCAACGCCGAACTTCGCCCCGGCCATGCGCAGGTCCTGCAACTCAACTTCGATGCCGCGCGCCAACTGCTCACTGGCGCGGCGGCGGGCCGCCGAGAGATCGGCTCCGGCTTTGCCGATCTTTTTCAGCAACTCCGTCTCGCGCTTTTGCAGGACTTCGATGCGTTCGCCGGCGTGGGTAATGCCGTCGAGTTCGGCCCTGGCCCGTTCTCCGTGGGCGACGATCGATTCGATACTGTCCGTTCCGGGCGCGTCGCCGTATTTGCGGGACAGGGTCTTGACGAGGTCGAGCCGCTCCTCAACTTGATCGAGACGTTTGGGATTGAACTCGATGCCTTCGTGATAGTTGCTCAGATCGCGGGCGAGTTCGGACAACTGCTCGGCCAGTGATTGGGCGAGGTCGCGGTTCTCGGCGAGACTGGAGTCAATAGCGGCCAGTTGGCCGATGGCCCGCGCCGCTTGGCCGAGGAGGTCAGAGGCGGAGGCCTGCTCGTCTGAGCCTTCGTACAACGCGCGCACGGCTTCTTCGGCGAGGGCGGCGAGTTTCTCGGCGTTGGCGAGGCGGGTGCGTTCCTCAAGCAGAGTTTTGTCCTCGCCCGGCTTGAGTTTCGCCGCCGTGATTTCGTTGATCTGGAAGTTGAGCAAGTCCATTCGTCGCGCGGCGTCGCGCTCGCCCCGTACCAAGTCGGCTAACTCGCGGCGCACTTCGTTGAGTTCGCGCGCCAGCGCGGCCAGCGCGCTTCGCTGTGTGTCGAGTCCGGCGTAGCGATCGAGGAGATAAAGATGCTCGCGCACGCGCAGAAGCGAGAGATGCTCGCTCTGCCCGTGAACGTCTACGAAGTTCTGGCCGATCTCTTTGAGAATGGCGAGGCTCACGGTGCGCCCATTGACGCGGCAGACATTGCGCCCCTCGCGCCGCAGTTCGCGGGCCAGCACGAGCGTTTGACCGTCGTCGTCCAGCAATTCTTCGCGTTCGAGAATGGGCCGAATGGTTTCTCCCAATCCCCCGGCGACCTTGAACGTGCCTTCGATGCGCGCCAAGTCGGCGCTGGCGCGCACCATCGTCGCGTCGGCGCGGCCGCCGAGGAGCAAGTCCACGGCGTCAATGATGATTGATTTGCCCGCGCCCGTCTCGCCGGTCAGCACGTTGAACCCCGGCGCAAAGGCAAGCGTCAGTTCGTCGATGATGGCGAAGTCTTTGATGGAGAGTTCGATCAGCATATTGGTAGAGACGTTGCATGCAGCGTCTGTACAGGGCACAGCATGCAACGTCTGCGCAAGACGCAGCGTGCCAGGTCTATACAAGACGCAGCGTGCAACGTCTGTGCATTATCGGAACGTGAGTCCGCGAAGCCTCGCATACGCTGTGCCTACTGCCATTGCCAAAAAGACGACCGGCCAGATCAATCCAACTAGCCTGCCGAGGCCTGCCGCTCCGCCGAAGAGCAAGAGGAGGAGCAGGGGCAAGAGCAAGACCGGTACAGCGCCGAGGATCATCGCGCCGCCGACGAGTTCGGCGAAGTAACGCCCGCGCCGTTTGCGGACGGCGAAGCGCACAACTTCGGCAACCACGGTCCCGCCGATAGGGCCGAGGAAGATGGCGAACCAGCCGAGCGCGCCGCCGAGCGGCGTTATGATCCCCGACAGCACCAGCGCGATCGCTCCGCCGATGACGTAGTCGTACCACTCGGCGGTCTGAAAAATCGCCTGCTGGCCGCGCACGCATTCGCGGCAACGATAGCCGACCTCGGTGAGCAGAGCGCACTTCGAGCAGATCGGCTTGCCGCACTTGTTACAGCGCAGCGTCGTTTCACGATCCGGGTGGTTTGCGCAATAAATAACTTCGGCTGTTGCTTCCATTTGAGATTTGGTATTTGGGAATTGGAATTTGGAATGTTACTTGGCTTTGTCCGCCGAAGGATTCTGACTCATGCGCGAGGTGAGATTGCGGTAGAAGTATACCGGGTCTTGAACGCGCACGAAGCGGGTGACGAATGGGCTGTTTCGCACGACGACGTGGTCTCCGTCGTGCAATGGAACTTCGACCTGCCCATCGGCGCTGATGATCGCCTGATGCTCGGTTCGGACGACAATGTCCAGCGTCGCGCCGTGCGAGAGGACGATGGCGCGCTCGATGCACAGGTGAGGCGCGATGGGGATGATCAAGATGTTCTTGAGTTCGGGCGGGAGGATCGGGCCGCCGACGGCCAGGGCGTATGCAGTCGAACCGGTGGCGGTCGCGACGATCAATCCATCGGCCACGTAAGTCGTCAATTCGTCGCCGTCGATCCGCGTGCGCAGGCGGATCGGCCTCGCCAACGCGCCCCGGCTCACGACGGTTTCGTTCAGCACTTCATAGGAGCCGAGCGTTTCGTCGCCCCGGCGATGCTCGGTGTGAAGCATCATCCGTTCCTCGACCCAGTAGTCGCCGGCGAGGATTCGCGCGAAGACATCTTTCCACTCACCCGGCTGGACTTCTGCGAGAAACCCGAGGCGGCCCAAGTTGACGCCGAGGACGGGGATGTTGTGAGGCGCGGCCATGCCGCCGCCTCGGAGCATCGTCCCATCGCCGCCGATGACGGCAATCATATCTTGCTCGGGGATGCGCGCCCTCGCGGCTTCGTCGGTGATTGACGCGGCCTCGACTTCGAGACCCAGCCCGCGCAAGTGGCGCACCATGTCATTTGCCAGTGCCTCCGACTCATCCACTTTGGGGTGATGATAGATTTGCATTCGCTTGGGCGGCTTCTGCCCCCGGCGCGCGTTGTTGGCCGCTTTGGCCGCAGTCGTCATTCAGTCTCCTGTTCTTTCGCGCGCTATTATAGCGTAGTCGGAGGAAAGAAAAAATCGCCGTCACGCGATAGTGTCGGTGGCGATCAGCGACTCGTCACACATCTCCCGATACCCGCACCCTCCACAGCGGGCGGGCGAATTGTGCGAACGACGCACCTCGTCGGCCTCGGCGTCGGCGCGCACGGCGTCGAGGAGGGCCAGCGCGCGCCGTTCGAGGTCGGGCGTGAATTCGACACTGTAAGTCCGGTCGGCGTATTTGACGAGTCCGTGCGTCGGGCGGCGGCGATAGTGCTCGGCGACGAGCAGGCAATAGGCGGCGAGTTGATAGACGTGCGAATCGTAAGGGCCGCGCGGTGGGGCAGGCGTCGCCTTCACTTCTACCGGAATGAGATCGTTTTTCTCGCGCACGAGGTAATCTGGCTTGCCCGTCAACCCGAGTCGTTCCGAATACAACGGTCGCTCGACGCGAAGCCACGTGTCGCTGTAGACCACGTCGCCCTCGGGCAATCCCGCGCGCTCTCGACCGCGCCGGGCGAGGATGAAGAGGACGATGCCGAGAAGCAGAAAGAGCAGGATGAGCGCCGGCATAATTATTGCATTGCCGAGGCCAGCCAGACAACGGCGACGACGACGGCCAGCGCGATGAAAATGTAAGCGGCGAGTTGCAGGCACCCGGCGGCGGCGACGGTCTGTCCGTGCCGCGCGTGCCCGCCCGCGCCGGCGGCCATCTCAGCGACGTTGATCGAGGCTTCGCCCTGAACCCGGCCAAGCCACCAGGCCCGGTGGCAGTAAACGTATTCGCCGATTTCGGAAGCGCGGATGAGGCGCGGCCTGGCGGGCATCTACCTTTGCAGGAAGATCGCCACGGAGGTCAACGCGCCGAGGGCGAGAGCAAAGGCCGCCACCGCCAACCAGCGCGCGGCCAGCGGGTTGCGATCCACCACGCGCGGCTCGGCGACGAAGTCTTTCTCGACGCCGAACTCCGGCGCGATGAGCCAGCCGAGGATTGCGCCGCCGGTCAATCCGCCCACGTGCCCCCAGTTGTCGATGCGTGTGGCGACGACGCCGAAGAAGAGATTCAGCCCGATGATGAAGAGGAGACTCATCAGGCGCTGGCGGCCAAATTCGCCGAAGCCCGTCCGGTTGCGATAGAGATACAATGCCAGCGCGCCGACCAGTCCGAAGATCGCGCCCGACGCGCCCACCGAGGCATTCGGGCTGAGCGCAAAACTCAAGATGACGCCGGCGATGCCGCTCAAGAGATAGATCAACAGGTGCCGAGCGTAGCCGAAGGGAATTTCGACCTGCGGGCCGATGACGTACAGGCTGTAGCAGTTGACGAAGAGGTGAATGAGATTGACGTGAATGAAGATCGGCGTGACGAGACGCCAGTATTCGCCGGCGATGATGTGCTGATTGACCTTCGCGCCGAGAGCCGTCACGATGTCGCCGCCCAGCACGGTCTGGCTCATGTACTGGGCGATGAATACGAGGACGTTGATGCCGATGAAGACGTACGTCAGGCGAACCGGGGCGGCGGGGATGGGCAGACGGCGCGACGGAGGCGGCGTCTTCCCCTCACTCTCTCTCGTCGTCGGTATCGAGTTGAAATTCGGGGTTGACGACGACGTAATCGAAATCGCCAATGCGCTTGAGCTCGCGCCGCGCGGTGGCAATGCGGAGTTTGAGGCCCTCCGGCGTTTCGGTCTTGCGCGCGCGCAGGCGTTGCTCGAGTTCGCCTTCGGAGGAGGTGGTGACGAAGATCATCACCACGTCCGGGGCCAATTCGCGAATTGTCTCGGCCCCTTGCACGTCAATGCGCAGGACGACGTCCTGGCCGGTGGCCAGCGCCTCGCGCACTCGTTGCTTGGGAATGCCTTTGTAGTCGTTGTAGACGATCGCGTATTCGAGCAGTTCGCCCTTCTCGATCATCTCGGCGAAATCGTCGTTGGAAACGAAGAAGTAATCTTTGCCATGCACTTCGCCGGGGCGCGCGGCGCGCGTCGTCGCCGTCACGACGAATCGAATCTGCGTGCGGCGCTCCTTGAGGCGTTGGAGCAGAGT
>JACQED010000486.1 GCA_016200785.1 Chloroflexota bacterium | reverse complement strand
TCCTGCCGACCGCGTTGCCCGCGCCGTCCACCGACGCCGCGAACCCGGCGGCTCGCATCTGCTCGACGAGGGAGTTGACCGCTTCGGCGGTGTGATCGGTGGGGCTGTAGAGGTTGAGAAGGTCGGTGAGGAGGGAAAGAGAATCCATATTTACAGTCCAGCAACGATCCGTCGCGTCACTTCTGCCGTCGTCGCGTTTCCGCCCAGGTCGGGGGTCATGATGCCCGCCTTGAGCATTTCCATCACCGCAGTTCGGACTCGGTGGGCCGCCTCACTGCATCCGATGTGATCGAGCAACATCCCTGCCGATAGAATCGCGCCAATGGGATTGGCGATACCTTTGCCGGCGATGTCCGGCGCGGAGCCGTGCACCGGCTCGAACACGGCCACCCGCGCGCCGACGTTGGCCGAGGGCGCGACGCCCAACCCGCCCATCAGCGCGCTGGCCTCGTCCGATAGAATATCGCCGAACAGGTTGGTCGTCACGATCACGTCGAAGCGTTCGGGGTCGCGCACCAGCCGCATCGCCATCGCGTCCACCAGCATTTCGCTCACCTTCACCTCTGGGAACTCCGCCGCCACTTTCAGGCACGTCTCGCGGAAAAGGCCGTCGGTCACTTTTAGCACGTTGGCCTTATGAACAATCGTAACGTGAGATTGGAGATTGGAGATTAGAGATTGGGGTTTGGGGTTTGGGATTTGTGATTTTCTCCCTCGCGCCTGCTCAAACGCCACTCTCGCGATTCGCTCCGACCCGCGTGCCGTGATCACCCGTTCGGCGATGGCCGTCTCCCCCTCGCGTCGTTCGCGGCCCGCATACAAGCCCTCGGTGTTCTCGCGGACAATCAGCAAGTCAACGTTCGGGCGGGAGAACGCGCCGGGCAGCGAAAGGGTGGGGCGCAGGTTGGCGTACAGGTCAAAGGTTTTCCGCAGGACGACGATCGGGCTGCGGTACCCGGCGACGATTTCGGACGGCGAAGAGGTTGCCCCGAACAGCGCGAGGCCCGCCGCTTCCACGTCGGCCAGCGTTTCGGGCGGGATGGCGTCGCCCGCGCGCCGAAAGCGATCGAAGCCGGCCTGCGCTTCGACGAACTCGAGGCCGAGGCCGAGCGCGGCCAGCACTTCGGCGGCAGCCGGGATGACCTCGCGGCCCACGCCGTCGCCCGGAATGAGACAAATTGCTGATCGTGGATTGCTGATTGCTGATTGTGGGAATCCAGTCATCGCGCAGCCGTTCAATCAGAAATCAGCAATCAGCAATCGCCAATCTCGACTACAGCGGTGCTCGTGAGCCCAAGTTTTCGCCGCAAATGAGGCACGAGGCCGCCAGCGGCGATAATGCTCAGCGCGGTCGGAGAGAGGGGTGGGAAGGGATACCCGCGCCCGTCGAGGCGGATGAGGCTGCCCGCCGGGTCAATCTCAATCACATCGCCGGTCTGCGCGGCCTCCACGACCTCCGGGCAGGCGATCAGCAGCAGCCCTTGATTGATTCCGTTGCGGTAGTAGATGCGGGCGAACGATTTGGCGACGACGGCGGCGATGCCCCGGTATTTCAGGCAGGTGACGGCCTGCTCGCGTGAACTGCCGTTGCCCCAGTTGCGCCCGGCGACGACGATATCGCCCGGCTGCGCCTGCGCCGCGAACGCCGGGTCGAGGTCTTCCAACGCGTGCGCCGCAATCTCCGCCGGGTCGCGCAGCGTGTAAGTGTATTTGCCGGGAAAGATCACGTCGGTGTTTACGCCATCGCCGTACTTCCACACCCGACCGGCGATGGCTGATGGCCGATGGCTAATGGCTGATGGCAAGTCTCTCACGGAATACTCCTCACGCTTCACGCCCCCACGATCTCACGCGGATCCGCAATCGCTCCCCGCACCGCGCTCGCCGCCACGACCGCCGGGCTGGCGAGATAAATCTCGGCCTCGGGCTGGCCCATGCGGCCCTTGAAGTTGCGGTTGGCCGACGACAGGCAAACCTCGCCGGGGGCCGGCACGCCCATGTGATTGCCCATGCACGGCCCGCAGCCCGGCGTCCCGAAGACCGCGCCCGCCTCCAGCAGCGTTTGCGCGTACCCGCACCGGATGGCCTCGGCGTACACTTCGGACGAAGCTGGGACGATGAGCAGGCGCGTGCCCGGCGCGACCTTCCGCCCTTTCACGATCTCCGCCGCCGCCGCAATGTCCTCCAGCCGGCCATTGGTGCAGGTGCCGATGAAGGCCTGATGGACGCGCGTCCCGCGCACGGCCGAGAGCGGCTGTGTCGCGTCCACCGCGTGCGGGCACGACACCGTCAATTCAATCGTCGAAGCGTCGAAGGTGTGAACGGCGGCGTAGGCGGCGTCGGGGTCGGGATAAAGCGCAAGATTGCTGATTGCTGATGTGTGATCGCTGATTTGAGATTTGGAATTTGAAACTGGGAGTTTTCTCGCCCGCCGCTCCGAAAGATACTGAAACACGGCGCCGTCCGGCGGCAGGTAGGCGTTCTTCGCGCCGAACTCGGCCATCATGTTCGGGATGACCATGCGGCTTTCCAGGCTCAGGCGCTCGATGGCCGGCCCGGCGAATTCGACCGACTGGTACAGTCCACCGTCCGCGCCGAGTTGGCCGATGACGTGCAGGCACAGGTCTTTGGCGGTGACGCCTGTGCCCAACTCGCCGACCACGACGATCTTCATGCTCTCCGGCACGCGCAGCCAGAGTTCGCCGGTGGCCCACAGCGCGGCCACTTCCGTGCGGCCCACGCCCGCGCCAAACGCCCCCAGCCAGCCGAAATGCGTGGTGTGCGAATCCGCGCCGAGGATCAGTTGGCCGGGCAGGACGAGCGCCTCTTCGCTCAAAACCTGATGGCAGATGCCGCGCCCGACTTCGAAGAAATTCCGCACCCCCTGCTCGCGGACGAAGGCGCGCACCTCGGCGTGGTTCTGAGCGTGTCTCGCGTTCGGCGCCGGCACGGCGTGGTCGAGCGTAATCGCCATGCGATCCGGGATGACGACGCGCTCCAGACCGATGCTGCGGAAAATGCGGGCGATGGCGGCGGTGTTGTCGTGAGAGAGGACGATGTCCGGGCGAGCGTCCACCACCTGGCCGGCGGCCGCGCCGGGCAGGCCGGCCGCGCGGGCCAGCGCCTTTTCGGCGAACGTGTGTCCCATCAGGCCACTCGTGACGGGTGGCGGGTGGCGAGTGACGCGACACCCGTCACGCGACTCGCGTCACCCGACGCGGACGAGTCGAGGCGCTGGACGATCTGGCTGAGGGCCGCCTCCGGCAGTTGCAGCCGCGCCAGGCCGAATTCCCTTTCGGCGATCTCGATCAACACCTGTTCCGGCGACACCTCCGGCCCGAGGCGATAGGCGCGCTCCTTGAACGCGGCAGTGATCTCTTTCGCGGTGGTTTCGTCCAGCTGGTAGTAGCGGATCTCTTTGAGGAAATAGTGAATGACGTTCCAGCCGGAGAGCGGGCCGAGCAGGATTTCGGATTCGCTCACGCCGAACACGTCAAGTGGATGCGCTTCGTAGACCGAGGCTTCGCGCAGGACGGCGCTTTGATGCACGCCCGCCGTGTGGGTGCGATTGGTCAGGCTGACCGGCTCTTTGGAGGGGACGAGTTTCTTGAGTTTGTCGGCGACCAGCACGTTGAGCGGATACGAGCCGCGCAGGTGGTAGCCTTCGAGTCGGTCGAAGTCGCGGTCAACGTACAGGTTGAAGAGAAGCGCGCTCAGCGAGGTGATGCCGGAGCGCTCGCCGATGCCCAGCACGGTCGTGTTGATGTAACGGACGCCGCTGCGGATGGCTTCGAGTGCATTCACCAGCGCGAAGCCCCGGTCGTCGTGGAAGTGGCCCTCGAGTTCCACGTTCGGATACCGGGCGCGCAAGACCGCCACCCGCCGGGCCACGGCGGCGGGCGCCGCGACGCCCACCGTGTCGGGCAGCCCCAAACGATCCACCAGCGGAACGATCTCGTCGTAGACCCGGAAAAGATCGCTTTCGCGGGTGCGGAAGGCGTCTTCGCCGGAGAAGCGCAGGATGAGGCCCGGATGGCTGCGGCGCACGTCGTCGATCAGCCGGCGGGCGGTAGCCGACAAAGTGTTGAGATCGTTGCCGTGATTGAAAGCCCGCGATTCGAGGGAGGTGCCGATGTAGAAATTCAGCCCGTCGGCGCCGGCTTCGATGGCCGACGCCACGTCGGTCGGGCGGCAGCGGACGTGCGCCAGCAGAAAGGTGTAGCCCTTCTGCGTGACGAGCGAGTCGCGCGCCGCTTTGAGGGCGTCGAAATCGTCGCGCTCCTGCGGGCCGACGACCGGGGCAAACACTTCGACGAACTTGACGCCGTAGACGATCAGCGCGCGCAGGATTTCCTCCTTGTCGGCCCGGGTGAAGAAGTACTTGTGGTGATCGTGCAGCAGCGAAGTCTGCTGGCCCTCGCGCAGCGTGGTGTCAATGATCTCGAGCGGGCGCGGCTGGTATTGGGCGAAACGGGACATGGGATTGTTGATTGTTGATTTCTGATGGCTGGTTGAGGGAAGGGTCAATCAGCCATCAGAAATCAGCAATGTTTCCTCCACCGCGTCTGCCACGCGCGCCAGTTCATCTTGGGCGATCACCAGCGGCGGAAGGAAACGCATGACGGTCAGGCCGGCAGGCAGGGCGAGGACACCCTGAGCCATCAACGCCTGTAAGTACGGCGTGACCTTCTGCTTGAGTTCGATGCCGACCATCAGCCCGAGGCCGCGCACTTCGCGGATGAGGGGCGATTCGATCTGCTTCAGCCGGGCAATGAACCACGTCCCCAACTCGGCAGCGCGGTCGGGCAGATGATTGCTTTCGATGTAGTCAATCGCGGCCAGCGCGGCGGCGCAGGCCAGCGGGTTGCCGCCGAAGGTCGAGCCGTGCGACTGCGCGGGCAATTCGCCGACGCGATCTCCGATGAGCGTCGCGCCCATCGGCAGGCCGCCCGCGATTGATTTCGCGAGGCAGATCAGATCGGGCTTCAAGCCGTGATGCTGGACGGCGAACATCTCGCCGGTGCGCCCGAAGCCGGTTTGCACTTCGTCCATGATGAGCATCGCCCCGCGCTCTCGGCACAATCGCTCTGCGCCCTTTAGGAATTCCGCCGTGCCGGGCCTGACCCCGCCCTCGCCCTGCACCACTTCGAGCAGAACCGCCGCCGTATTCGCGTTGATCGCATTTTCGAGCGCGGGTAGATCGTTGTAGGGAATATGCCGAAAGCCGGGGACGAGCGGCTCGAACGGCTCGCGATATTTCTTCTCCCACGTGGCCGACAGGGCGCCAAAGGTGCGCCCGTGAAAGCCGCGCATCGCCGCGATGATCTCAGTGCGCTTTGTCGCCAATCGCGCAAACTTGATCGCGGCCTCGACCGCCTCCGCACCGGAGTTGCACAGGAACGCCCGCCGCGTTCCGTCGGGTGCGAGGCCGGTCAATCGTTCCAGCAGCGCCGCGCGCTTGTCGTTGTAAAACATCTCCGGCAGCGCAATGAGCGTGCGGGCCTGTTCGGCGATGGCCGCAGCGACCGCCGGGTTCGCGTGGCCGACGTTCGCCGTGCCCTGCCCGCCGACGCAATCAATGTATTCGTTGCCGTCGGAGTCCCACAATCGCGCGCCTTCCCCGCGCACGATCGCGATCGGGCGTTTGGTGTAGAGGCCGGAGGTGAATTGAGACTCGAGTTCCTGAATGGACATTCTATTGCTGATTTCTGATTGGTGATTCTGATTGGCTCTCCGCAGATTGCGCTGCGCAGTTTGCGAGGAGGCTGTTAGGATGGCGACGATCTCATTGCCTTCTTTCATCAGCGGCACTAAACGTTTCTGTGACATTATTCCCGCCTCGACGAGCATTTCTATCCAGTAAAGCGATTCGTCCGCTTCCTCGATAGCGATGCCGATTTTGGATATGAAATCCGGTTTTGACCGCGCCCGGCACGCGGAACGATAGTTTGCGCCGACTGACAACCCGGAGCGTAGTAATTGATTTCCGATCACATCGGCAGCCCGGCTTCGTGGCAGTGCGTCCACCACCTTTATCACGCGTAGTCCATATTGCTTCGTCCGCTGTTTGAGTTCTTCTTGGTTCAATGCAAGTCCCTCCTCGCGCACGATTGTAATCAGAAATCAGCATTCAGCAATCAGCAATCAAGAAATGACTGTCCCCTCTCCCCGCAATGCCTTCATGATCGGTCTCTCCACCCGCCCGTCCGCAAAAACCACCTGCCTCACTCCCAGCGCCAACGCTTCCGACGCGCCGAGGACTTTCTTTTTCATCCGCCCCTCGGCAAAGTCCAGCGAGGCTTCGAGTTTGGATTTTTCGATGCGCGGGATGAGCGTGCTTTCGTCGGGGAAGCGGCGCAGGAGGCCGGGGACGTTGGTGAGCAGGATGAGTTGATCGGCGGCGGCGGCCCCGGCGATCATTGCGGCGGCGCGGTCGGCGTCAACGTTTAACGCCACGCCTTCGGGCGAGATGGCAAGCGGCGCGATGACCGGCGTGTATCCGGCGTCGAGCAGGAGTCGCAGGAGACCGCCGTTCACCTTCTCGATTTTGCCGGTGTAATCATCTCTCAGCATTCGCTGTTTGCCATTCTCAATAATACGAATCGCATCTTTGCGTTTGGCTTCCATCAGTCGCCCATCCACGCCCGACAGGCCGAGCGCGTTCACGCCGAGCCGTTGGAGGCGCTCGACCAGCAGTGTGTTGATTTTTCCCGAAGTGACCATCGCGAAGATTTCGAGCGTCTCGCGGTCCGTGTAACGGCTGGTGAAGCCGGAGGGCGAGGTGACGAATCGCGGCGGGTGGCCGAGTTGCTCCGAGATCGCATTCGTCTCGCCCGACCCGCCGTGGACGATGATGATCTTCTGGCCCTCTTTGATGAGAGCCGCCGCGTCATGGCACACGGCGTCGAGGTCCACCCCCGTCGTGCCGCCGATCTTAATGACAATCATAGGTCAGGGCAATTCAGTCCGGTTTCAACGCAAAGACGCCAAGACGCAAAGGGCACAAGGAGAATAATGAAGCCTTTGCGGCTTCGCGCCTTTGCGTTAAATTGGATGTAGCCCAGGAAACTCCAACCCCGCCGTTTCGTCGAATCCGCACATCGCATTCATCGCCTGCACCCCGCTGCCGGACGCGCCTTTCATCAGGTTGTCAATC
>JACQED010000485.1 GCA_016200785.1 Chloroflexota bacterium | reverse complement strand
TGATGTCGTTCTGCGCCACGGCAATCGTCGAAGCGAACAGCGCCGTCAGCGCGCCGATGAAGGCCATCGCCGTCATCGCCGGCGTGAGTGGCTGGCCGCGTTCCCAGCCCGCCGACATGATCGGGAACATGCGGATGACCATATAAACGCCAGCCGAGACCATCGTGGCGGCGTGGATCATCGCGCTGACCGGGGTCGGGCCTTCCATCGCGTCGGGCAACCAGACGTGGAGCGGGAACTGCGCGCTTTTGCTGATCGTCCCGGCGAACAACAGCAGGCCGATCAGGTTCGAGGCGGTGAAGCCGGCGATGACCGACGGCGTGTGCGCCAGTTTCTCCAGCACTTCGGCGTTGTAGAGAATGTCGCGGAAGTTGAGTGTGCCGGTTTGCGAGTACAGATAGACAATGCCGAGCATCATGATCACGTCGCCGACGCGCGTCGTCATGAAGGCTTTGACCGCCGCCTTCTGGGCCGAGTCCTTGCCGTACCAGAAACCGATCAACAGGTACGAGCACAGACCCATCAACTCCCAGCCGATGAACAAGAGCAGAAGATTGTCGGCCACGACGAGAGTGAGCATGGCAAAGGCAAAGAGCGAGACAAAAGCGAAGAAGCGCGAGTACATCGGCTCGACCGTGCCGTGCGGCGGCAGGCCCTTCACGTCGTGTTCGCCCTCGGGCAGGCCGTGGTTGTGGTAGCCGACGCTGTAGAGGAAGATCATCAGACAGGTCACCGGCACGAAGAAGAGCATCACGGCTGTGAGGGGATCGACGAGGACGCCGACGTCGAACGTGGTCGTGCCGGTGGGCAGCCAGGCAACGCCGGAGGCGATCGGCTCCTGGCCGAGTCCGCCGCCGCGAGGCAGGGCGTAGCCGAAGAAGACCCACAGGCTGAGAACCAACGACACGGCCATTGCGCCGACGGCGATGAGGTGACTCAGGGTCTTGCTTCGATTGGTGAAAAGAACAATCAGCGCGCAAGCGGCGAGCGGCGGAAGCGGGATGAGCCAGGTCAGAAGTTCAGGTTGCATGGGGTTACCATTTCATCAAATCCACTTCCTCTGCCACGACCGTCTGGCGGCGGCGGTAGATTGAGATCATCAGCGCCAGGCCGACGGCGGCTTCGGAGGCCGCGACGACGAAGACCATGATCGCGAAGACCTGCCCGTTCATCGCCGCCGGCGTCAGGTAGCGCCAGAAGGCGACGAGGTTGATGTTGACCGCGTTGAGCATCAACTCGATGCTCATCAGGATCGCGACGGCGTTGCGCCGCGCCAGCACGCCGTACAGCCCCACGCAAAACAGCGCGGCGGCGAGGGTGAGGTACCATAAGAGAGGAACCATCAGTCCCGACCTCCCGCAATCACAATCGACCCGATCAACGCGGCGATCAGCAGCACCGACGCGACTTCAAAGGGCAGGACAAAGCGATTGGTGTCCACCAGCGACTTGCCGAGGTCGGTCAGGCTGTCAGGCGAGACCGAGGCATTCGTGACGGTCCAGGGGACCTGGAACAATATCGCCGCCAGCGCGGCGAAGATGGCGAGCGACACGAGCGCGGCCAGCCACCATTGTTTATTCGTCTGCGGCCCGGGGTCTTTCATCACTCTGCGGGTGAGCATCACGGCGAAGATGATCATGATCGCGATCGCGCCGATATACAGCACCACCTGCACCGTCGCCAGGAAGCCGGCCTCCAACAGCACGAACAGCACGGCCACCATGAACAGCGTGACGATCAGCCACAGCGCGGCGTGGATCAGGTTTCGCGAGACGACGACCAGCAGACCCGAAACCAACGTCGCCGCGCTGGCTACTAGAAAAACGATTTGAAGTGGAGGCATGAATCAATGTGCTCCCGCATGAGCTTCCGCCCCTTGCGCCGGCCCCGCGTGCTTGGCTTCCTGCCGGCTTCCTTCTTCCTGCATTCTCTGCCGCCGCGCCGTCGCCGCGAGAATCCAGACCACGACAGCGCCCAAGATGACATTGGCGAGGAATAGAGCGCCGGCCCGCGTCCATTCTGACGACGGGGTGAGCTTGTCCACCACCGCCGTCACCACCACCGCCGCCAGCGAGACCGGCGTGAGGAACTTCCAGTTGAAGGCCAGCATGTGGTCGATGCGAATGCGCGGCATCGAGCCGCGCACCCAGATCACCACAAAGAAAGCGAACGCCGTTTTGACGAAGAAATAAACCACGCCGAGCAGAGGAACCTGATCGGTCCAGGGGCCGCGCCAACCGCCGAAGAACAACGTCGCCGCCAGCGCCGAGATCGTGAAGGCGTGGAGAAATTCGCCGACGAAGAACATGCCGAATTTCAGCCCGGTGTACTCGATGTGAAAGCCGGCCACGATTTCAGATTCGGCCTCCAACAGGTCGAACGGGGCGCGGCCAACTTCGGCCATTGAGGTGATGAAGAAGATCAATCCGGCAATCGGGGCGAGGACGATGTACCACACCGTCTGCCCCTTCACAATGTCGTTCATGCCCATCGAGCGCGCCAACAAGACCGGCACCAGTAAGGCAAGGATCATCGGCACTTCGTACGAGATGAGTTGCGCCGCCGTGCGGAACGCGCCGAGCAGAGCGTATTTGTTGTTCGACGACCAGCCGGCCATCATAATCGCCAGCGTGCCCAGGCCGCCGACGCCGACGACGTAAATCACGCCGACGTTGATGTTCGTCCCGAACACCGTGCTGGCGAACGGGATCACCGCCCAGATCAACAGCACCGACACGACCGACAGCAAGGGCGCGAGGTTGTACACTACCACGTCCGCGCCGGTCGGCGTGATGTCCTCTTTGGTAAAGAGCTTGAAGGCATCGGCTATGGTCTGCAGGAGGCCATACGGCCCCACGCGGTTCGGCCCCAGCCGGTCTTGCAGGCGGCCCACCAGTTTGCGCTCGGCCCAGATGAGCAGGAGCGTGATCGTCAGGCCGTACGAGGCGAGCACGATCACGCCCAACAACGTCGCAATCGCCCCGGCCAGGTCGCGCGGCACGCCGACGCCCGTCAGCAGGATGACGATGGCTTGCCCGGCCCAACTGATTGGACTGTTGAAATCAAAGGGAGGTAAGGGAGGCATATGCTAAACCCATTCCAGCACGCCCTTGCGCCAGGCGTAGATCAGGCCGCCGGCAAGGATGAGAATAAACAGCACCCCCTCGAGCACGGCGAACATCGTCAGCTGGCCGAAGGCGACGGCCCACGGGAAGAGGAAAACCGTTTCCACGTCGAAGACGACGAACACGAGGGCGTAGATGTAGTATTGGACTTTGAACTGCACCCACGTGTCGCCCACGGTTTCCATACCGCACTCGTAAGTTTCAAGTTTGGCGGGGTTGGGTTTGTGGGGAGCAAGAAATCTGGTGAAGAAAATCGGCACGCCGGGAAAGACGATACCGATGACTAGGAAAATGCCAATGAATAGCCATTCGTTCAGCATGAAGCCTCCAGATTACGCTGGCCGTTTGTGACAAACTTCGCCAATATTACCATGAGTCATAGCCTTAGTCAAAATCCGGCTTACGGGACGACGAATTTTTCGATGATCGGCAGCCAACCGTCCGCGATCTCCGCGCCGTCCGCCGGCCGGGTTGTCGCGGACCGTCCGCGCCCACCTCGATTATAGCGCAACGGGCGTTGCTACGGTGTTTTCATCGCGCGCTCGCGCAGCCGGTGGTAGACTGCCCGGCGTGGAGGTTCGCCGTGCTGGCACCTGGTGCGGTCTGGGC
>JACQED010000484.1 GCA_016200785.1 Chloroflexota bacterium | reverse complement strand
CGGCGCGGGCATCGGCGTGAAGCGTGATGAAGCGCCGGGCGTGAACTTCGACGAATTGGTACCGCGTATTGCCGCGTTCGAGTTCGACCCAGCAGAAGCCCTTTGGCTCACGCTCTTCGCCGAAATCAATGCGCTCGAGCGAACCGGAATAGACGATTGCAGGGGAGCGTGGGTGCGGGGGTGTGGGGGTGAGCTCCCCTGCTCCACTGCCTCCTGGCCCTCCGTCTGCCTCAGAAAGATTCTGATACTTATGAATATGCCCCAACGCCACGTAATCCCACACCGGACTGGCAATCTCCGATTTTAGAATCGCCACGTCGCGGCCCAGCATCACACTTCGCTCGGAACCGAATTTGGCTTCGGAGACGGAGAAGTGGCCGGCCAAGACGCGCGGCATTGCCTGCCGATCGGCTTCGGCGGCGAGCGATCTGACAATGTTCGTGACTGTATCGCGCAGAGCGAGGTCGAGTTCTTCCACCGACTTGCCGCGATGCTCGTCCTGCGCCAGCAGGCGGTTGCGCATCGGGTAGGGCATCCAGGCGAGGCAGACCGGGCCGCGCTTCGTCTCGACGACGCGGCACTCCGGCTTGTGGCCGACGATTACGTTGGCGACGTCGAGCGCGCGAAAAATGTCCACGCTCGTCGCTTTGGCGGCCATGCCCGGCAGGTCGTGGTTGCCGACGAGCAGAAGCGTGGGTGCGACGTCGGCCAGCCGCTTGATCCGGCGCGCGAATTCGCGCTGTTGCGTCGGGTCGGGGTCGCGCGTCTTGAACGCGTCGCCGGCGAAGACGACGAGATCGACATCGTGGTCGAGGGCGTAGTCGATCACTTCGTCGAGCCGATCGAGAAAGTCGCGGACGCGGGAGGACGTGCCGGTGTCCGGATCGAGTCGCCCGTAGTTTTCCATGCCGATGTGCAGGTCGGCGAAGTGGAGGAGGCGGATCGGGTCAGTCATTTACAGTTCGTCCGGCCTGGGCCTGTTGCCCAGTATCGCTTCGATCCGCTGCATCACGTCGGGCGTGAGTTTCTCGGCGACCTCGATGGCCTTGAGATTTTCGCGAATCTGTGAAACGCGGCTCGCGCCGGTGATGACAGCGCTGATGTTTGGGTTCTTGAGACACCACGCGAGGGCCAACTGCGCCATCGTGCAACCGAGGTCGCGGGCGACGGGCTGGAGTTGCCTCACTTTTTCGATCTTGTCCGACGCGACTTCGTCTCTCAGCCACTCGTAACCCTTGAGGCTGATGCGCGCGTCGGCGGGGAAACCGTCGTTGTATTTGCCGGTGAGGATGCCGGAGGCCAGCGGGCTCCAAATCGTCGCGCCGAGGCCGATCTCCTTGTAGAGCGGCGCGTATTCTTTCTCGACGCGCTCGCGGTGAAGCATGTGATACTGCGGCTGTTCCATCTGCGGCGGGTAAAGCCCATACTGCCGCGCGATGCCGTAAGCCTGCACGATCTGAGCCGCGCTCCACTCACTCGTCCCCCAGTACAACGCCAGGCCGCGATGGATAATGTCGTCCATCGCCCGCACAGTTTCTTCGATGGGCGTCTCGGTGTCGGGACGGTGGCAGAAGATCAAATCTACGTAATCGAGTTGCAGGCGCTTCAGCGATCCCGCGATGCCTTCCATCAGGCGTTTGCGCGACAGAGTGTAGCGCTCGTTCGGGCCTTCATGCAGGCCCCAGAAAAACTTGGTGGAGACCACGTAACTGCTCCGCCGCCAGCCGGTCTTCTTGAGCACGTTGCCCAAAACGATCTCGGCCTTGCCGCCCGCGTAGGCTTCGGCGCAGTCGAAGAAGTTGACTCCCGCATCATAAGCGGCTGTCATGCATTCCTGCGCCAAATCCTCCTCCACCTGCTGACCGAACGTCACCCACGTGCCCAATGAAAGTTCGCTGAGCTTCAGGCCGGCGGAACCGAGACGGCGATAGTTCATGGTTGATTCTCCTCTCGGCTGATTGTACCTCGGCAGACGAGGAACTACAACGGAGTATTGTCGGACTGCCAATATGGGCGTACAATTGAACCGGAGTGTGAGAGAATCATGGCTATGCTAAATCCCACCGTGACGCGGGCCGAAATCGTCGAGCGCATGACACACGACGAATTCATGGAATTCGCGCCGGAGGATCGGAAGGCTGAACTGATCGAAGGAGTCATGATCGTGGCAAGCCCCGCATTTGAACCCCACGAAGACCTGTTCGGATTCCTGTTCGCCGTGCTCCGGTCGTTTACGAGCCAGCTGAAACTCGGCCGCGTGCTCGGCTCCCGTTACGCTGTCTACATTTCTGAAACCGAAACTTACGAGCCTGACATCCTGTTTGTCGCCGCCGACCGCGCTCATTTGATCACCGAAAAGAAACTGACCGGCGCGCCCGATCTTGTCATTGAGATTCTCTCTGCCGGCACGGCCCGATTTGACCGGGGTGTCAAGCGCGAGAATTACGATCGCGCAGGTGTACGGGAACTGTGGCTCATTGACCCGTACGGCCCGGCGGGCACGCAATTTTATCAACGGCGCGAAGGGCGGCTGGTCGAGATCGCGCCGGTGGATGGCATTATCAACTCGGTTGCCATCCCCGGCTTCAAACTCAACATCGCCTGGCTGTGGCCGAAAGAAGGCGGTGAACTTCCGTCGCCCATTGCCGTGCTGAAGGAACTCGGCGTAATCTGATAAGGGATGCTGATGCAAAGTGAAACTCGCGATCGAGTAATCGCTGTCAATGAAATCGGCGTCGCGCCAGCGAACACTGCCGCCCCGCCGCGCCCTCAGCGCCGGCCGGAGTGGATCAAAGTCCGCGCGCCCGGCGGCGAAAACTACGAGCAACTCCGCACGTTGATGCGCTCGAAGACTCTGCACACCGTCTGCGAAGAGGCGATGTGCCCGAATATCGGCGAATGCTGGGGGAACGGCACGGCCACCTTTCTCATGATGGGCGACGTTTGTACCCGCTCGTGCGGATTCTGCGACATCAAGACCGGCCGCCCCGCCCCGCTCGACTTCGACGAACCCAACCGCGTGGCCGAGGCAGTCAAGAACATGAACCTGCGCCACGCCGTCATCACCTCGGTCAACCGCGACGAGCGCAAAGACGGCGGCGCGCCGATCTTCGCGATGGTCATCCGGCGCATCCGCGAAATTCACCCCGGCTGCTCCATCGAAGTGCTGATCCCCGACTTCAAAGGCTCGCGCGAGGCGCTCAAGATCGTGATGGACGCCCGGCCCGAGATACTCAACCACAACGTCGAAACCGTGCCGAGGCTCTTCAAGAAAGTCCAACCGCAGGATCGCTACGAGTGGGCGCAGGCCACGCTCTCCAACGCGAAGGAACTCGACCCGGACGTGCTCACCAAATCCGGCATCATGCTCGGCCTCGGCGAAACACTGGACGAAGTGAAGGGCACGATGCGCGACCTGCGGGCGTGGGGCGTGGACATTCTCACCATCGGCCAATACCTTCAACCGTCGAAGAAACATTTGCCCATCGAACGCTACGTCCCGCCCGACGAATTCGCCGGACTCAAGCGCTTCGGCCTCGACGAACTCGGTTTCAAGTGGGTCGAGTCCGGGCCGCTGGTGCGCTCGTCGTATCACGCCGACGAGCAGGTGCGGGCGTTGAGCGTAGTGCATCGGGAATTGTATGGTGGCGTGAGATTAGAGGTTGGAGATTAGTGATGGTTGCCCTGTCGCTTAGTCCACAGGTCGCAGAATATCTCGGTCACGTGAAGGGGCAAACCAACGAAGAGAAGGTTCTGGCGCTTCTTGAGGCCTACATTTCCGGTCAACTGAAAGCTTGTGAACGCGAGATCGGGGATTATGAGGTGAAATACCGTTCGACGTTTGCCGAGTTCGCCGACGCGTGGGCTAAAGACGTTGCCCCCAATAAGCATTCGCACGCCATCGAGCGCGATTACATGGAATGGGAGGGGTTGGAAGCGGAGAGGCGACGTTTGCGCGAAGCCAGCGACAGTTTGACCCAAACGCCGTCTACCTGAGATTCCCTCTGTCTCGTCTGAAAACCCTCCTCTTTGCGGCTCTTGGCCTCCTCGCCGGCCTCCTCCTCGCCGCCGCGATCTACTTCGCCGCATCGCGTCTCTCAATGTCGCGCCTAAAAGGCGCTCCTACAGATCGTCCGCCGCGCATCGTTTATCTTTCGCCACCCGGCGCGGGCGCGAATCTCCGTATTGCCAACCTCGACGGCTCCGACCCGCTACAACTGACCGACGTTTCCACGGGCGTCTGGGATTTTGCAGTTTCGCCCGACTCGACTATGATTGCGTACTCCGCGCTTAACATGGCGGGCGGCGCGGATGTGTGGGTGATGGACGTCGAGGCGCGAAAAAGCCGCATCGTGGCGGAGTGCGGGAAAGAAGCCTGCCTCGCGCCGCAATGGTCGCCCGATGGGACGCGGATCGCCTTTGAACGCCGACCGGCTTTACCGGGCAGTGGCCCGGCGGACTCGCGCGTGTGGATCGCCGATCTCGCCAAAGGCGAGACCGTGCCGCTGTTCGCCGACGCCGGGCTGAAGGGGCATACACCGCGCTGGTCGTTCGACGGTCAATATCTGTCTTACTACGATCTCAATCAGCGGGGCATTCTTTTTTACAACTTCGCCAGCGGCCAATCGCGGCTTATCCCGACAGAACACGACAGCAACGGCGAGTGGTCGCCGGTCGCGCCGGTCATCGTGTATCACGATCTCTTCATTCAAGGTGAGACGGTCGGCACGCATTTGTTCTTCTCGGATTTGAGCGCGCCGCCGCTTGACCTGAGCGGAACGGAGCAGACACAGGATTTCAGCCCGGCGTGGTCGCCGGATGGCAAGCAAATCGCGTTCGTCCGCAATCTGGGCGGGACGGTTTATCAACTGCGCGTGACGGGAACCTCCGCCGACAGTCATTCACAAGTGCTCTTGCAAGATACCGAGGCGTCGCTCAGTTCGCTGGACTGGTCGCCGCGGGGCGATGCGCTTATCCTTCAGCGTTACAACGTGCTCACCGGCGAAGGGCCGAGCGTGGTGCGCCTCGACCTCGCCAGCGGCAAAGTGACGAAAGTGATCGAACTCGGAACGCAACCGGCGTGGTTGCGGTAAAACCGCCAGAAAACCACGAAGTCACGAAGACGCGAAGGATCACTGTTGGCTTCGTGCCTTCGTGCCTTGGTGGTGAATCCTTAGGAGAAAACATGGCCGACAAAAAACTACGCTGGGGACTCCTCAGCACCGCGCGGATTAACCGCGCCGTGATCCCGCCCATTCGCGCCTCGGCGCGCAACGAACTCCTCGCCGTCGCCAGCCGGACGCGCGAGACGGGCGAAGCCTACGCGCGCGAGTGGGGCATCCCGCGCCTGCACGTGGGTTACGAGGCGTTGCTGGCCGACCCGGAGATCGACGCGATCTACATCAGCCTGCCGAACAGCCTGCACGCCGAGTGGTCGATCAAGTGCGCCGAGGCTGGCAAGAACGTCCTGTGCGAAAAGCCGCTGGCCATCACGATCGCCGAAGTCGAGCGCATGATGGCTGCCGCCCGGAAGAACCGCACGGTGTTGGCCGAGGCCTTCATGTATCGTCACCATCCACAAACGCTCAAGGTGCGCGAACTCATCCAGCAGGGCGTCATCGGCAAGCCGAGCTCGGTTCACGGTCGCTTCACTTTCAGCATCGCGACGGAAGACGACGTGCGCCTCGATCCCGATCTGGGCGGTGGATCGGTGTGGGACGTGGGGTGCTATCCGGTGAGTTACACGCGCTCCGCGCTCGGCGAGGAGCCGATCGAGGTGTTCGGCTGGCAAAGGCTGACCGCGCGAGGCGTCGAAAATACGTTCGCCGGGACGATGCGCTTCGCCTCCGGCGTGCTGGCGACTTTCGACTGCGGCTTCCGCTCACCTCAACGTTGGGGCATGGAGATCGTCGGCGCGGAGGGGACGATCACGCTGACTAATCCCTTCAAGCCGGGCATGAACGACATCATCCTGCTCCGGCGCGGCGATCAGACCGACGCCATCCCGGTCACGCCGCAAGAACTCTACATCGGCGAGGTCGAAGACATGGCCGACGCCGTGCTCGACGGCAAGCCGCCGCGCATTTCGCTCGAAGACAGCCTGGCGAATGTGAAGACGCTGTTGGCGTTGTATCAGTCGGCGAAAGAGGGCAAGCCGATAAAACTG
>JACQED010000016.1 GCA_016200785.1 Chloroflexota bacterium | reverse complement strand
CGATGCGCCGGAAATCGAGTGCCGACTGCGGGCACTGCCCGGCGTTCAAGATGCTTTGCGCGCTGAGCCGGGCGGGGCGGCAAGACCGCTCTGTTAGTTCGCCTCACCGCAGTTGGAAAACAACTCCGGCCCTCCTTCAAACGAAGGAGGGCCGGACGATTCAAGGACACCCCCCTCTCCCGTTCGCGCGGTGTGCGAACGGGAGAGGGGCCGGGGGTGAGGCTAGGCGTCGTAATACAAATAGAACTCATACGGATGCGGCCTCAGCCGGATCGGGTCAACTTCCTTCGTCCGTTTGTATTCGATCCACGTTTCGATCACGTCGGGCGTGAACACGTCGCCCGCGTAGAGGAACTCGTGATCGGATTCCAGCGCGGCCAGCGCCTCGGATAGCGAGCCGGGCACTTGCTCGATCCTCGCCGCCTCTTCGGGTTCGAGATCGTAAAGGTCGTAGTCCGCCGCCTCGCCGGGATCGATCGTGTTTTTGATCCCATCCAACCCGGCCAGCAGAAGCGCGCTGAAGGCGAGATACGGATTGCTCGACGCGTCCGGACACCGATACTCGATGCGCTTGCTCTTCGGGTTGTCGGAGTACATCGGGATGCGGACGGCGGCGCTCCGGTTGCGGCGCGAATAGACGAGATTCACGGGGGCTTCAAAGCCGGGCACGAGCCGCCGGTACGAGTTGGTCGTCGGGGCGCAGAAGGCCATCAATGCGGGTGAGTGCTTCAGCAGTCCGCCGATGTAATAGCGCGCCGTCTCCGACAACAGGGCGTAGCCGTTTTTGTCGAAGAACAGATTCGACTCGCCGTTCCACAGGCTTTGATGCACGTGCATCCCCGATCCGTTGTCGCCGAAGATCGGCTTGGGCATGAAGGTGACGGTCTTGCAGTGCGCGCGGGCGACGTTCTTGATGACGTACTTATACATCATCAGGTGATCGGCCATGTTTACCAGACCGTCGAAGCGCATGTCGATCTCGCACTGCCCTGCCCCGCCGACTTCGTGGTGATGCACTTCCACCGGCACGCCGGCCTCCGCCAGTTTCAAAACAACTTCGGATCGGAAATCTTGCAGCGTGTCTGCGGGAGCGACGGGGAAGTAGCCCTCCTTCCAGCGCGGGCGATGGCCGAGGTTGGGCTTCGCGCCGTCCTGGCCGCTGTTCCACACGCCCTCGTCGGAGTCGATGAAGTAGTAGCCGCTGTATTGATTCTGATCGAAGCGGATGTTGTCGAAGACGAAGAACTCGGCCTCCGGCCCCCAATACGACACGTCGGCGATGCCGGTCTGCTTGAGATACGCTTCGGCCTTTTGCGCGATGTGGCGCGGGTCGCGGGAGTACGGCCGGCGCGTGATGGGGTCGAACACCGAGCAGGTCAGGCTCAGCGTTGGCACACTGCACGCCGGGTCGACGACGGCCGACGAGGCATCGGGCATGAGGAGCATATCGCTCTCGTGAATGGCCTGAAAGCCGCGAATGCTCGATCCGTCGAAGCCGATGCCCTCGGCGAAGAGCGACTCGCTCAATTCCTCAATCGGCGCGCTGAAGTGCTGCCACGTGCCGGGCAAGTCCACGAACTTGAAATCCACGATCCTCAGCCCGAGGCTTCGCGCGAACTCGATCGCTTCGCGCGGCGTGGTGATGGATTTGGGTTCCTTCCCATTGGACGGAACGTGAGCTTCGGTGGTGAGTTCTTTTGTCGCTAACATGGCTGTTTCCTCCTGAGTTGGGTAAAGTATCCTGTCAGAGAAGCGGGCCGAAGGCTTGCCAGCCCAGGCCGAGGCCGAGCGCGATCAATGCCATCCCACAGCTGGCGGTCACGGCGCGCAAGAGAGGGCTGCCCACACGGAGCGCACCCTGCAACCAGCGAAAACAGCCGGCCATGAGCAGTGCCCACGCCACTGTGCCGACGACGAACCCGGCGACGAACGCCGCCGTCTGCCCCGCGCTCATCCCCGTCACGCCAGCCGCGAGCATCACGCCGCCGATCGAAATCCAATAGCCGACCGCCATAGGATTCGCCAGCGAGATCGCCATGCCGGAACGGAACGCGCCAGCCTCTGAGAAACTGCCCATCCCAGAGACAGCCGGTTTCTGATCCGACGGCCATAGTGCTTCGCGCACTCCCGCCGCGCCGAGCCTCACCAGCACAACCACGCCGATCGCGCCCAAAGGCAGGCGCACCCACGGAATCGCGGCGAGCGGCGCGAGGCCGATCAGCGCCGCCGCGCACCACGTCACGTCGCCGACGATCGATCCGAGTTGCACCATCAGCGCCGCGCGGAAACCGCCGCGCACCCCGCGCCGGATCGTTTCGACCGTGACCGGGCCGGGTGGGGCGCTGAATGAGATGGCGATTACCGCGCCAGTGAGTAGAGTGGAAAGCATCATGAACAAAGAAACGCCTCCGCACGCGCGAACCATCTCTGCGTGGGAGGCGTCATGGCCTCGAAAGGTTATCTGATTGTATTATTGCCCGGTGGGGCAACGGTCGTCAATATACCATTGACGACGAGCGCGGTCAAGTACCGTGAACATCAATTCTGGCGGGAGAATCTTAGGCAGGATACACAACTGTCATAAGGCCGAAATCAAACTGCCCGCTGAGTGAAGAATCAGCGGGCAGTTTTTGTTTCAATGCGAGAATTCGCGGCTACATCATCTGGGTAACGGGCGGCGCGGTCTTCTTGCTCTGCAGGATCGCCCAAGTCAGCAAGCCGAGCAGAATCAGAACGACGGCCCAGATCGCGATCTGAACGCCGCCGGTCGCCTTCGCGTATTGCACGACGATGGGCGCAATGATCACCGAGACTAGATTCACAACTTTGATCATCGGGTTCAGCGCGGGGCCGGCGGTGTCCTTCATCGGATCGCCCACCGTATCGCCCACCACGCCCGCCTTGTGGCGCTCCGAGCCTTTGCCGGTGTTGGCCGCCGGATTCTTCGGCTCGTCCTCGATGAGTTTCTTCGCGTTGTCCCACGCGCCGCCGGCGTTGTTCATGAACACCGCCAGCAGTTGCCCGGAGAGGATGATGCCGGCGAGGAAACCGCCCAGCGCCTCCACTTGCAACATCAGGCCGACGACGATCGGCGTCACCACGCCTAACAGGGCGAGGCCGACGAGTTCTTTCTGCGCCGCCGTCGTGGCGATCGAGACAGCCTGCCGATAGTCGGGCTTGACCGTGCCCTCCAAGACGCCGAGCCGGAACTGGCGGCGGGCCTCCTGCACGATTAGCGCCGAGGCGCGGCTGACTGCCTGAATCGCGAACGACGAGAACAGCCACGGCAGTGCGCCGCCGATGAGCATTCCGACGAAGACCTGCGGGATGTCCACGCGGATGCCGACCTGTTGAATCTGTTCGGCCAATGGCACGCCGAGGGCGTTTTGCGCGCGGCTGACGTCCACCAGGAACGAGCCGAAGAGCGACACGGCGGCGATGACCGCCGAGCCGATGGCGACGCCCTTCGTGATGGCCTTGGTCGTGTTGCCCACCGCGTCGAGGTCGGCCATGATCTGCTGGGCTGCCTTAGTCTCTTCGTCTTCCATCCCCGACCACGACATCTCGCCGATGCCGTTGGCGTTGTCCGAGATCGGGCCAAACGAGTCCATCGCCACGTTGTTGCCGGTCAGCGTCAACATGCCGATGCCGGTCATCGCCACGCCGTAGAGAATGAACGAGACTCTCTGGCCCGCGTCGACGCCGGGGATCGTGCCGAAGATGAAGATCGAAGCGACGACGGTCAGCGCGATGACGAGGATCGCCCACACCGACGACTCGTAGCCCACGGCGATGCCTTGCAGGATGAGCGTCGCCGGGCCTGTATCGGCGCCCTTCTTGATTTCTTGAACCGGCGAGGCGTGCGTGCCGGTGAAGTATTCGGTGAGGCGGTCGATGACGATCGCCAGCAGAACGCCCACAGCTACCGCCAGCGGCGTGCGCCACCAGCCGCCCCACTGAGTCATCTCAGGCTTGTTGAGGTAGATGAACGCCGCGATGAAGAAGAGCGCGGCCGAGATCGCGGCGGAGGAAAGGAAGCCGCGGAAAATCGCCGCGAGCGCGTCACCGCTCTTGCCGGAGCCACCGCGCACCACGTACGTCCCGACGATCGACGAGAGCACGCCGATGCCGCGCACGATGAGCGGATAAATGATCCACTCGAGTCTTCCGGTGATGTGCCACAGCGCGAGGCCGAGGATCAACCCGGAGACGATGGTGACTTCGTACGACTCGAAGATGTCGGCGGCCATGCCGGCGCAGTCGCCCACGTTGTCGCCGACGAGGTCGGCCACCACCGCCGGGTTGCGCGGGTCGTCTTCGGGGATGCCGGCCTCCACTTTGCCGACCAGATCCGCGCCAACGTCGGCGGCTTTGGTGAAGATGCCGCCGCCGACGCGCATGAACAGCGCGAGAAGTGTGCCGCCGAAGCCGAAGCCCAAAAGCGCGTCGGGCGCGGCGATGCCGAGGATGATGAAGATGATCGTGCCGCCGAACAAGCCCAGGCCGTCGGTCAACATGCCGGTGATCGTCCCGGCGCGATAGGCGATGCGCAGGGCGTCGCCGAAGGATCGGCGCGAGGCGGCGGCCACCCGCACGTTGCCCTGCACCGCCATGCGCATCCCGATCTGGCCGACGGTCAGCGAGAAGCCGGCGCCCATCACGAATGCGGCGGCGCGGGCGATGCCGATGATCAGCCGGACGTTTGCCTCGCTCTGACCGGCGAAGCGCTCAAGCGCCTCCGGAGAGGGAGGCACGATGTAGACCGAGAAAAACAGAGCGACAGTGAGGATGCCGATGAGCGGCAGGATCGAACCGAGTTGCCGTCGGAGGTAGGCATCCGCGCCGTCGCGGATTGCGCCCCAGACTTCCTGCATCTTCTCGGTGCCCTTGTCCTCCTTGAGGATTTGACTCCGCAAGAAGACCGCGTACAGCAAACCGAGGATCGCCACGCCGAGTACGCTCCAGATGGCGATCTGTTCGAATTGTGTGAGACCTTGCATCGTGCCTTGAGAACCTCCGTGGGTGAGTTGTATTACTGCGCTCGTCCCCTTTGGGGCGGGCAAATTTCAAATGAATTGCGAGTTCGGCCGGGGGAATGTAACAACGGGCGGGGATTGTACAGGGGCAGGGGAAAAGTGTCAAGAACTGGTCGCGAGTATTAGTAGGCAATTAAAGAAACTTGACTTTCGCCAAACCTATTGTATAGTAACCGCGTATCGGGCCGCCACAGGGCGGCTTTTGTTTGAGGGGGCGAGCACGCTCGCCGGGCGCGTCGGCGGTGGGGGTGCTCTTTGTTGTGACGAGACGGAGCATCCATGATCCAAGTCGAAGACCTGACCAAACGTTACGGCTCTTTCCTCGCGGTGGATAAGATCAACTTCCATGCCGAGAAGGGCGAGATCGTCGGCTTCCTCGGCCCCAATGGCGCGGGCAAGACGACGACGATGCGTATCCTCACCGGCTTCATGCCGCCCTCCGAGGGGCGGGCCACGGTCGCCGGGTTTGACGTGTTCAACGAGTCGCTGGAAGTCCGCAAGCGCGTCGGTTATTTGCCTGAGAGCGTTCCACTCTACACCGACATGACGGTGTACGAATACTTGACGTTCATGGGCGAACTGCGCAAAGTGGCCGACCGCGAGGAGCGGATCGAGGAAACTATGGACGCGGTCAAGATCACCGACCGCGCCGACACGTTCATCAGCCATCTCTCGAAGGGGTATCGCCAGCGCGTCGGGCTGGCGCAGGCTCTGCTTCACCACCCCGAAGTGTTGATCCTCGACGAGCCGACCATCGGCCTCGACCCGGCGCAGGTCGTCGAAGTCCGCAACCTGATCAAGGACGTCGGCAAGGATCGTACCGTGATGCTTTCGACGCACATCCTCACCGAGGCACAGAACATCTGCAATCGGGTGTTGATCATCAACAAGGGCCAGATCGTCGCCGAGGACAGCCCGGCGCGTTTGCAGGCGCGGCTGGCCGGCGCCGACCGGGTGCGCGTGAAGGTGAGCGGCGACGGCACAGGCATTCACGGTTCGCTCGAGGGCCTGCCGGGAGTGACGCGAGTGAACAAGGTCAGCGACGGCGAATTTGAGATCGAAACCAAGCCGGGGCAGGACGTGCGGCCGGAAGTGGCCCGCCGGATCGTCAACGGCGGCTGGGGCCTGCTCGAACTGAGATATGTCGGCATGAGCCTGGAAGATATCTTTCTGCAACTCACCCGGGACGAGGTGGAGGTGGCGCAGTGAGCAATTTGTGGGTGATCGCCAAGCGCGAATTCGCGCATTACTTTGTGTCCATTCTGGCCTACGCGGCCGCGTTCATGATCTTTCTGATCGTCGGCATCCTGTTTTTCATCAACAACTGGGGCGCGGCCCAGCAGGGCAGTCCGCCCGACACGCGCTCGATGTTCGGGCCGCTTGCGTTCCTGATGCTGTTCGCCATCCCCGCGTTGACGATGCGCTTGCTGTCTGAGGAGCAAAAGACCGGAACGCTCGAACTGATGCTCACCGCGCCTCTGCGCGACTGGGAACTGGTGGCCGGCAAGTGGCTCGGCGCGTATGCCTTCATGCTCGTCGTGCTGATCGTCAGCCTCGGCTTTCCGCTGACGCTGCACATGCTCACCCAGCCGGCCGGGATCGAGCAGGGGCCGTTGTGGGCCAGCTACCTCGGCCTCGCGCTCATGGTGGGCGCGATGCTGGCGGTGGGGTTGATGGCGTCCGCAGTCACCGAGAACCAGGTCGTGGCCCTGCTCATATCGTTCGCCGTGCTGATCGCCTTCTGGTTGATCGGGTCGCCCAGTTCGCTGTTGGGCGGCTGGATGGGCAATACGCTCGACTATCTCGACATCTCGAATCATTTCTACAACAACTTTTACCGCGGCGTTATTAACACAGTGGACATCGTTTACTACGTCAGCCTGATGATTGTTCCGCTGTACATTGCGACGCAGTTCGTCTCGAGCCGGAGGTGGCGCTAATGCGAGCCTACAGCCGTTATTCACCGATCCTGGCCTTTCTGGGAATCGTGGCCGCGATGGCCGCCGGCGTGATACGCCTGCTCCAGGGGGAAGTCAGCGTCTACGTGCAGGCCAGCATCGCCGTTGCGCTGATTCTGCTGGCGCTCTACCTCGCGCTTGAGGCCGAGACCATACAGAAATGGGCCGGCGGCCGACAGGCGCGCTACGGGGCCAACACCGTCGCGGCCTCGCTCGCGTTCGTCGCGATCATCGGAATCGCCAACTACTTGTCTAACAGCCGTTACCACAAGGACTGGGACCTGACCGAGAACCAACAGAACTCGTTGGCTCAGCAGACGATCGATGTATTGAACGGCCTGCCGCAGCCGGTGAAGGTGACGGCGTTCATCTCCGGGCAAAACGATTCGTATCGCACCTCGACCAAGCGACTGTTGGAGCAATATCGCGATCATGCGAACGGCAAATTCTCGTTCGAGATCGTCGATCCGGTGATCAAGCGGTCGCAGGCGGCACAGATGGGCGTCACCAAAGACGCTACAGTCATCTTCCAGTTGGGCGATCGCAAAGAAGAGACCAACTTCGGCGACGAGAAGG
>JACQED010000499.1 GCA_016200785.1 Chloroflexota bacterium | reverse complement strand
GAAAGTGTATAGCAAAACGCATGCGCGCGCCAAAATCCAAACACAAAAATCCCCCGCGACGGCGAGGGCTTTTTTTCGCTACTTCAAGTCCTCTTGGGTCAACCCCAGGTCTTTCAAAATGCGCCGGAGCGTGCCTTTGGGAATCGGGTTGCTTCCATGATTGGGGATCGTGGTCCGGCGGCGCGTTTTGGGACTCCACCAGATTTCATGACTGCCCTTGGCCTGCCGATACAACTCATAGCCCAAGCGGCGCAACTTGCGCGTGAGTTCTCGATAGGTCATGTGGGTTCGGCCTGCGGAATCAGCCAACGAATCCGGCTCGGAGTAGCATCAGCATGTTCGGGCATAAACTCCAAATCCTGCTCGACGGACAATTCGTAGATCGCTTCCGCGACCGAGCGCAGATTGTCTAGCGCCTCGCCGACGGTCTGCCCCTCGGCATGACAGCCGGGGATCGCTTCACACACCAACAAATAGCCCCCTTCTTCTAATCGCTCTACTTCAATCAGCACATCAATCGGCGACATGTTGTCTCTCCCATTCCCCGTGAAAATTGGTTCTGGCAATGCCGCAAAGTGTACGCCGCCTATCGTAAATGTCAATCCCCAAACGGCAGTCGCCTACGCTCTCTTCGACTCTAACTCCGCCTTCGCCATCGCGACGAACTCGCCCAGCGGCTTGGACTTCAAATCCTCGCCGGAGCGCAGGCGCACCGAGACCGCGCCAGCGGCGGCTTCTTTGTCGCCGACGACCAGCATATACGGAATCTTCTGCAACTGCGCGTCGCGAATCTTGGCCTGCATACGCTCGGAGCGTTCATCCACCTCGACCCGGAAACCTTCGGCCTTGAGTTTCGCCGCCACCTCGCGGCCGTACGCCGCGTGCCGGTCGGCGATCGGGATCATCATGACCTGCACCGGCGCAAGCCAGAGCGGGAACGCCCCGGCGAACTGCTCGATGATCACACCCATAAATCGCTCGGTCGATCCCGTGACCGCGCGGTGGATTAGGACGGGCGTGTGCGGCTGGCCGTCCTCCCCCGTGTATTCGATGCCGAGGCGCGCAGGTTGAATGAAGTCCACTTGAATCGTGGATAACTGCCACTCGCGGCCCAACACATCCCTCGCGAGGAAGTCGGCCTTCGGCCCGTAGAAAGCGGCCTCGCCCTCGGCTACGAAGTAATCCACGCTGTTGGCGTCGAGCGCGGCCTTGAGCGCGGCGGTGGCCTTGTCCCACTTTTCGTCGTCCTGCACGAACTTGCCCTCACTGCCGCGCAACGACAGCCGCACCCGATAATCTTTGAACTCGTATGTGTCGAGCACTTCGCGGATCAGGTTGAGCGCGAGCGTGAATTCGGATTCGATCTGATCGGGCGTGCAGAAGATGTGGCAGTCGTCCTGCGTCAGCGCGCGCACGCGCGTGAGGCCGCTCAACTCGCCGCGCTTTTCGTAGCGATAGAGCGTGGCGAACTCGGCAAAGCGCAGGGGCAGTTCGCGGTAACTGTGCGCGCCCATCTCGCGGTACAGCGTCATGTGGCTGGGGCAGTTCATCGGCTTGAGGCGGAACGTGATGTCCTCGTCCACCATTGGCGGGAACATCGAGTCCTTGTAGTTGTCGTAGTGGCCGGAGCGTTTGTAGAGGTCCTCTTTGACCATGTGCCCCGTCCACACGTGTTGATAGCCGTAGCGCGTCTGCGTTTCGCGAACATACGACTCCATAAGATACCGGAGTATCTCGCCCTTCGGCGTGAAGAGCGGCAGGCCGGGGCCGATGTCGTCGGAGAAGAAGAACAGGCCAAGTTCCTTGCCGAGTTTGCGGTGGTCGCGTTTCCGCGCCTCTTCCACCAGGTGCAGGTACTCTTCCAACTCGGCGGCGCTGCGCCACGCCGTGCCGTAGATGCGCTGGAGCATCGGCTTATTCTCGTCGCCGCGCCAATATGCCCCGGCGACGTTGAGCAGTTTGAACGCCGCCGGGTTGATTCGCGACGTGTCTTCGACATGCGGCCCCCGGCACAGGTCAGTGAACGTGTCGTGCGTGTAGAACGAGATAACGGGCTTCTCCTTTATTGCTGGCGCTTGCGCCGTGCCGTATTCGTCCACGCCGCCCTTCTCCAGCCCGTCAATCAACTCGATCTTGTACGGCTGATCTTTGAACTGGGCTCGCGCTTCGTCGGCGCTCACCTCTCTGCGGGCGAACCTGTGCGCCCCGGCGACGATCTCACGCATCCGCGCTTCGATCTTCTCAAGGTCGTCCGGCGTGAGGCTTCGCGGCAGATCGAAGTCGTAGTAGAAACCGTCCGCGATGGGCGGGCCGATGGCGATCTTGGCCTCGCCGGGGAACATCTCCATCACTGCCTGCGCCATCACGTGTGCCGTCGAGTGCCGGATTTTGTAGAGTTCGGATTCTTCGTATTTCTCTTCCATGATTGTCTCCTTCGATCTCTCAAAACAAAAACCCCTCACCCACATGGGGCGAGAGGCTCTCGCGGTTCCACCCAATTTCAACAGCGAATTTGGGAATGAGCGAATTAATTCGTTGCTTCCCCAATTCGTTGTTGTTCTCTCAGGCTATAACGGGCCAACCCGTTCGGCTTACTCCGGCATCATGATCCGTTTCGGCTTCCCGCTACCGGGTGGTTTTCGCCGTCGCTGAGTGAAGCAGGCTTTCAATCATCGGCCCGCTCTCCCTGTCGCCGTGCATTGCGGCTACTCGTCCCGGTCGTTGCGTTTGGTGTATGGCTTATCGCGAATGGCTGACGGTCGTCAACAGCCATTTGCTATTTGCTACCTGCCAGTGGGCGGTATAGGGCTCGAACCTACGACCTCTCGGATGTCAACCGAGTGCTCTAACCAACTGAGCTAACCGCCCGACGTGACGGCATTATAGCGATTCCGAGGGGTTTTGACAAGAAGTCTCAGCCTCTCAACTCTCTCACATTATCCCACATTATATACCCGCCTGCTACTAGCACGCCAACGATGACGATCTGCCAGAAGAAATGGAACAATAGCACCAGCGACGAGGCGAGGGCGAGGCCGATCGCGACACTCGACACGAGCTGCGACAACTGGCGGCGAAAGCCGGCCTCGACGAACACGATCACGCCCAGGAGCAGACCCAGGCCGATCGGCCAGAATCGGGCGGACGTGGTGAAGTAGATGAAAACGAATCCCACCATAAACACGCCGATGCTGAGTGCCGCCCACACCTCGGCCAATTTGCTCATCGCTGAACCGATATCGCTGGCCGGATGGTGGGCGTGCTTGATGTGAGCGCGCGCCGGGCCGAGGTCGCCGCTTCGCACGCGGTCATTGTAAAGCCTCAGCGCCTCAAGCGCGGCGTCGGTTGCCGCGAGTTCAGCACGAAGACCGTTCATCTCCTTCGATGAGGTCTCGATTTGCTCCCGCTGAGTCTGCCGCGCTTTCTTGAGATGCGGGAACCCT
>JACQED010000492.1 GCA_016200785.1 Chloroflexota bacterium | reverse complement strand
GTCGAATCGTATCCCGTGGAGACGTCGCATGCAACGTCTCTCCTGATCGGCCGGAAATTGACGCCGGAGGTCATCGAGGCCGCGGCGCAGGCTGCATCGCGCCCGGCCAAGCCGTTGGACAACACGGACATGGCGCTGTCGTATCGAAAGAAGATGGTGGTAGTTTACGTCGCGAGGGCGTTAAGGCAGGCGGCGGGGTTGAAGAATGATCATTGAGCACCGAGGCAAAACCCCCATCGTCGCTCCCAGCGCCTTCATCGCGCCGACGGCGGTGCTGATCGGCGATGTGGAGATCGGCGAAGAGGCGAGCGTCTGGTTCGGCGCGGTGTTGCGCGGCGATCACGGGCGGATCGTCGTCGGGCGCGGCAGCAACGTGCAGGACAACGTCACCATTCACGCGCCGGAGGATGGCTCGACGATAATCGAGGAGGACGTGACGATCGGGCATGGCGCAGTGCTGGAGGGTTGCCTCGCCCGGCGCGGCGCGCTGATCGGCATGAACGCCGTGGTCCTGCAGTGCGCGACCCTCGGCGAAGGCTGCATGGTCGCGGCGGGGAGCGTGGTGGGCGAGGGGATGGTCGTTCCGCCGCGCACCCTCGTGGCCGGCGCGCCGGCGCGCGTCAAAAAAGAAGTCGCCGACAGTTCGATGCGCTGGGTGGACGGAGCGGCGGCGATCTATCGCGATTACGCGCGTGAGTATCTCAATCGAAAGGGATAGCAGTGGCCGTGCGTCCCGACTTCCCCATCATTGACGCCCACGTTCACATCGCGCCCTGGGAAATGGTGCGCGCCGACGCCGTCTCACGCATCGGGCAGGGCAAGCCGGACTTCGAGCAAATCAAAACCATCTGCGGCGATCCCGCCCGGCTGATTGATTACATGGACGAGCGCAACATCTGGCGGATGGTGCTCATCAATTACGTCAGCCCCGAGGTGATGGGGTTCACCGAGGAAACCAACGACTTCTCGGCGCGATTCGCCGGCCACCGCCCGGAGCGTTTCATTCCCTTCGGCGGGATCGATCCGCGCCGGGTGAAGGACGTGGCCGCCGAGATGGATCGTTTGCTCGGCGATCTGCGACTGCGCGGAATCAAGATTCATCCACCCCACCAATTGCTTCGGGCCAACGGCTACCTCGACGATCCCGACCTGCGCGGATTGGCGACGGTGTACGAGAAGTGCATCGCCTACAACATCCCGGTGATGGTGCACACCGGCACATCCATCTTTCCGCGGGCGCGAAACAAGTATGGCGACCCGATGGACTTGGACGACGTGGCGATGGACTTCCCCGACCTGAAGTTGATCGTCGCGCACGGCGGCCGGCCGCTGTGGATGGAGACGGTGCGCTTCCTTCTCCGCCGCCACCCCAATCTCTTCTTTGACGTCTCCAGCGTCCCGCCCTCGCGTCTCTTGAACTACTTCCCCTGGCTCGAACATGTGGCCGACCGCGCCCTGTTCGGCTCCGACTGGCCCGCGCCGCTGGTGCTCGATATCGGCAAGAACGTCGAACAGTTCATGCAGGTGCCTTTGCCCGACGAGGCCAAACGCAAAATCCTGCACGACAACGCGCAAGCCCTGTTTGCGTGAAACATTAGTTTTCCATCCCACGATATGCCCGGTCGAGGACTTCCATTGTGTGCAAAACGGGCATGGGCTTGTTCAATCGACCCAGCGACGCGCGGATTTGCACGATGCAGCCGATGTTTCCGGTCACGACCATCGCGGCGTCCGTGCGGAGAATGTTCTGCGCTTTGCGCCGGCCAATGGCCTCGGCGAGCGCCGGCTGTTCGATGTTGTACGTCCCCGCCGATCCACAGCACAACTCGCCTTCGGAAATCTCGAGCAGAGTCAGGCCGGGGATGCGGCGCAGGAGTTGGCGCGGGGCTTCCGTCACGCGTTGGGCGTGGGCCAGATGGCAGGCGTCGTGATAAGCTACCGCGATCGGCGCAGAGACGGGCGGCGACTCGATCCCTAACTCGGCCAGGAATTCACTCACGTCGCGGACTCTCGCGGCGAATGCCCGGCCTTCGGCCTCTTCGGGCTGGCGCTTGAAGAGCAGGCCATACTCTTTCATGCCGGAGCCGCAGCCGGCGGCGTTAGTGACGATCGCATCCACGTCTTTCGGAAAGGCGCGCAGGTTTTTTCGGGCCAGGTCGCGCGCGCCGTCGCCATCGCCGGTATGCATCATGAGCGAGCCGCAACAGCCTTGTCCATCCGGGATGACGACTTCGACGCCGTTGCGCGCCAGCACGCGCAGCGTGGCCCAGTTGATCTCCGGCGCCAGCACTTGCTGGGCGCATCCGGCCAACAGCGCCACTCGCGCTCTACGTTGGCCTTCGGCCGGATAGGTGCGCGGCAGCGGCTTCGTCGCCGGCGGCAGTTCATCCGGCAAGAGAGAAAGCATCGCCGACAGCGACGCGGGGAGAAAGCGGCGGAAAGGCGCGGCCAGTCTGCCGGTGGTGGCGGCCAGCCGGAGGCGGCCGGGATAGGGCAAGGTCTCGCGCGCCAGCGTCCGCGCCAGTCTTTCTGTGAAACTGCGCGGGCGTGATTTCTCGGTCCGCGCTCGATAGGGCGTGAGCAATTCGGCGTACTGCACGCCCGACGGGCAGGCGGTGACGCAGGCCATGCACCCCAGACAGCGATCCACGAACGGCAGAGCGTCCTCTACCGTCAGCCCGCCCTCCAGGGCCGACTTCATCAGAAAGATGCGCCCGCGCGGCGAGTCCATTTCCTGGCCCAACGTCACGTACGTGGGGCAGGTGGGCAGGCAGAAGCCGCAATGCACGCACTTCTCGACGGCCCGCGCCATCTCTTCACCGGCGGGGCCGACTCGATCGACCGGGATGGTGTGCTGCACTATGTCTCCGAAAATCGATTCTGCGGATCGAACACTTCCTTCACCCGGCGCTCCACGGCCTGCCCGGTGCGAATCCCGAGTCGCGCGTGACCGGGCGGCCCGAACAACATCAGGCCCGACAACCCGACGGACGAGAGGTGGCCGTCGAGGCTTTGCGGCGACTCGGGCGAAGCGATCCACGCGACATTGCCGGCGGCGCTGTACCGCCGAAGAGACGTTGCATGCAACGTCTCCACGGACGCAATGCGTTTCGGTGTGACCGGAACCTTCACCAGTATCCAATCGGGCTGTGCCCAGGCGAAGTCCCTCGCCTCGCGCCACAGCCAGGCCTCGCGTTCGCCGGTGACGTTATCGCCGCCGCCGAGCATCGCGCGGATTCGTTCGGCACGGGCGGGCAGAGCATCGGGCAGCCCGCCGAGGCGAACCCACAACGTCGCCGAGCCGTCGGTCTCCGGCGCCAGGTCGAGCGCGTCGACGTCCAACCGGGCCGTGTAAACGCGATACAACGCCTGCATCGTCTCTTGAAGCGCGGCGCAGTGCAGTTGAACGACGACTTTGCCCCCGCCGTACACCACGTCGCCGTTGCCATCCACCATCCGCACGCCGAGGATGAAATCGCGGACACCCCCGTAGCGGTAGCGCCCCGGCCCGCTGACGCCGGCGGCGACCGTGCCGCCGAGCGTTGCGCCGCGATCGGCGAGCGGCGGGTCGAAGGGGAGATACTGGCCGTGCGAGTCGAGCAAGGCTTGAACTTCGGCGACGCGAGTCCCCGCCAGCGCGGTGAAGGTGAACTCGCCGGGGTTATATTCCAGCACGCCGGAAAGTCCGGAGAGGTCGAGCGGCGTCACACCCTCGGTGGGTGTCGAGAGCGCCGGTTTGGTTCCGCCGCCGCGCGGCAAGAGTCGCCCGCCCTCGCGCACGGCAGCTTGGAGATCTTCAATCGTAGTGGGTCGAAGCATAGAACACGTCCGGCCACGAATTTCACGAATACATCAATTCGTGAGCACTCGTGTGATTCGCGGCGAGTCTATTCGCGAGAGATAATGCCCTCACGTTCCAGCGGATGCAGGCCGGTGGCGCGCGCGGCCTGCGGCCCGTCGCTGGCTCCGCTCGGGAACATCTTGCCTCGGTTGGCGATCTGCTTCGGGTCCATCGCGCAGCGCAGTTTCCACATCAAATCCACATCGGCCTCGCCGTACATCTCCGGCAGATAGCCCCGCTTCTCCAGGCCCACGCCGTGCTCGCCCGTGATCGAGCCGCCCAGCCGGATGCACAGTCGTATGATCTCTCCGGCCAGCTTCTCCGCTCTTTCGTGCGCGCCGGCCTCGCGGCCATCGTACAGAATGAGCGGGTGCAAGTTGCCGTCGCCCGCGTGAAAGACGTTCGCCACGCGGATGTTGTATTGCTGGCTCAAACGCTTGATCTCGGCCAGCGTCTCGCCCAGCCGACTGCGCGGCACCACACCGTCTTGCACGATAAAGTCCGGGCTAAGACGGCCCACCGCCGAGAACGCGCTTTTGCGCCCTTTCCAGATGCGTTGGCGGTCGGCCTCGTCCTGCGCGAGCCGCACCTCATACGCGCCAGAGTCGCGGATCACGACTTCCAGCCGCTTGTATTCCTCGGCCACCTGCTCGGCCTCGCCTTCCAATTCGACGATCAACACCGCCTCCGCGCCTTTCGGGTAGTTCGGATGCACGGCGGCCTCGGCCGCCTGAATGGCGAGCCGATCCATGATCTCGATAGCCCCCGGCAGAAGGCCCGACGCGACCACGCTGGCGACGGCGTTCCCGGCGGCTTCGAGCGAGTGATACGCGGCCAGCACCGTTTGGTACTGCTCCGGCCTCGGCAGGAGCCGCAGGGTGATCTCCAGCGCAATACCGAATAATCCCTCCGACCCGACGAACAGGCCGACCAGATCAGGCCCCACGCCCTCCACGCTCTCACTGCCCAACTGCACCACTTCGCCGTCGGGCAGAACGGCTTTGAGGGCGAGGACGTGATTGCTCGTCATGCCATATTTGAGGCAGTGCGCCCCGCCGGAGTTGAAGGCCACGTTGCCGCCGATGGTGCATATCTGCTGGCTCGACGGGTCGGGCGCGTAGTACAGGCCGCTGGCCGCCGAGGCTTTGGAAACGTCGAGGTTGATCACGCCCGGCTCCACGACCGCGATACGCTCTGTCAGATCGAGTCTCACGATGCGCGTCAGGCGATTGAGCGCAATCACGATCCCATCTTTGACCGGAACCGAGCCGCCGGACAGGCTGGTGCCGCTGCCGCGCGCTACGAACGGCACGCCGTGCTGGTGGCACAGTGTCACCGTCTCGATCACTTCGCCCTGCGTTTCTGCGATGACGACTGCGGCCGGCCGGGTGCGGTACGAGGTCAGTCCGTCCGACTCGAAGGAAGCCAGTTCGCCGGGGTGAATTAGCAGGCGGCCCTCCGGATAGATGCCGGCCAATGACTCAATCAGGGGATGCGGGTTCATATGGTATATTCAGTCGGGGCGGAGCGATTTGAACGCTCGACCTCACGGACTCGAATCTCGTGGTTGCGGGTCCGGCCAGCGGCAGATGGATGGCGAGGCGCGGACTGCTCCAGCAATCAGTTGTGATGGCTGGCGCGCCAGTCTTTTCTGGGCACAACGGTCAGGGTGACGGCGGAGTTGCCAGCGCCTCACGCAGGCGGACGACCTCGCCGACCACCAGCACCGCCGGCGGTTCGAGGCCGTTCGCCCGGTCGGCGATGTCGGCCAGCGTTCCCGTGACGACCCGCTGGCGGGGAGTGGTCCCCTCCGAGACGACGGCGGCCAGCGTCGTGGCCGGGCGGCCCTGCGCCAGAAGGCCAGCCACGATCTGCTTCAGGGGGTTGACGCTCATCAATACGACCAATGTGTCGGCGACAGGCAGGTCAGGCAAGCCGCCGTCGTGCGTGTGACCTGTGACCACCGCGAAAGAGCGGGAAACTCCCCGGTGCGTAACCGGGATGCCGGCGACGGCTGGGACCGCCACAGCGGCCGTAACACCCGGCACCACCTCGAATGGCACTCCGGCATCAGCCAGCGCACGGGCTTCCTCGCCGCCTCGCCCGAACACAAACGGGTCACCGCCTTTGAGCCGGACGACAACCCTGCCGGCACGAGCGCGGTCCACGAGGAGTTGATTGATCGCCTCCTGGCGCATGGAAGGTTTCTCCGCCGCCTTGCCGACGCCGATGCGCTCGGTCTCCGGCCGGGCCAGGTTCAATAGCGCCGCGTTGACGAGTCGATCGTAGACGACGACATCGGCCTGCTCCAGACAGCGCGCGCCGCGCACGGTGATCAGTTCCGTGTCGCCCGGGCCAGCGCCCACGATATAGACGAAGCCGCGAGTCACGGGGCGGCCTCCCGAGTCGGCCAATCGGCCAAAGCCGCCACGACTCGTTCCCGGACGGCGTCCATTCCCTCCTGTTCGGCCACCGCGATCAATTCATCGTCCACTACCTGATTCCAGAAAGCGGTCCGATCTGTCCTCTCCAGGATCGTTTGGCCGACCTGAGCGCGCAGTTCGCCCAGCGTCTCGGCCAGTTCGCCGAGGCGCGCGGGCAGTGCGGCTTCAAGATGTCGCCGCAGCCAAGCGGACAGCCCCGGGCTGTGACCGTCAGTATCGATCGCTAACGTCGCGGGCGGGCGCCGCACGACAGCGGGGGTGTAAAAGTCAGAGTGCGTCGGCACATCCACGGTGTTGATCAGCACTCCGGCGGCGCGGGAGGCCTGCCACACGATCTCGTTCACCTGCGGAATGTCGGTGGCGGCGATCACCAAAGTCGCGCCGATCACGTCATCGGCGAGGGCCTCGCGCTCGTGCAACGCGATTCGTCCCATTGTTGCCAGTTCACGCAGGGCAGGGGTGACTTCCGGCGCTACGACGACCACGTCGGCTGTGGCGTCGAGCAGCGCGGCGACTTTGCGTTCGGCCACCCGACCACCGCCGACGACCAGGCAGCGCCGGCCTTCGAGGCGTAGGGCAATTGGATACAGCGCCATCGAATTAGTAACCGCGTGATACAATCATCGGCCAGGCGGCGGGTTGCTTGAGGCCAGTTTCAAGAGCATACGAGGACATCATGAAGGTAAAGGTTCGGCTGACCGGCATTTATGCGCAATACTTGGGCTGGACGAAGGCGGAGATGACCTTGCCCGATGGGGCGAGCCTCTCAGACCTGCTGGCGATTCTGGCGGAGCAGGCCGGCGAGCAAGGGGAGATGTTCTTCGAGAAGCAGACCGGCTTCCCCGCACTGGATATCCTGACCGTGGTGAACGGGGCGGCGTCGCCGGGCACGACGGTCCTCCACGAGGGCGATGTGGTGACGCTGATGCCGCCGGCAGTCGGCGGTTGCCCGACTGCTACAAATTGACCAGGCCGTGCCGGAGCGCGTAGCGGACCAGCTCGGTATTCTTGTGCAACCCCAATTTGTGCATTAGGTTGGTGCGGTGGACGGAGACGGTCTTGAC
>JACQED010000491.1 GCA_016200785.1 Chloroflexota bacterium | reverse complement strand
ATTTCCAGTCGATAAAGCTCTTTTTCCAGCTCGGCGGGGAAAAAGGCGACGAACGTGACCGGCGCCGGACTGATCCCCAGCTCCTGGCAAAGCGACGTTACCGATTCCGTTTTGTTGTCCAACCAGCGGATCTGTGCGAATTCCTTGACGGTTTCCAATTGACCCGAGACAGGCCGCTGATTCAGGTTGCGGAAGACGTACCACGGATCCTGTTCGCCATTCGGACCGGGGATCGCAATGATGGCCCCGAGGTCGCTCAGCTGCCTGGCGTAGGTGCTGCCGCTTCGCGGGTTGAAGATCATCGTCCAGAGCGTATTGCGCTGCTGCCGCTGGGACAGGTTGCCGACGCCCGTGCCGCCATCTTCGCCTGGCCCATGTTGATCGCGGTCTGAAAGAGGGCCAGTTTCGCGGCGTGGAAGGGGGCCGCGTGGAGTTGCCCTGTGAGGCGAGTGACGGATCGAATTTCCGTCGGGACGGGCCATCACCTGCTGGTCGGCTCGTCGCCGCTACGGTGCACGCGATAGCTTTTGCCCTGTAGCTTCACGATCGTGGCTCCATCGACCACACGATCCAACATCGCCATCGCCAACGGCGCGTCGCCCAGGTAGGCCGCCCAGGACTCGAAGTCGATGTTCGTCACCAGCGCCGTGCTCGAGTTCTGACTGCGGGCGTCGATGATCTTGTACCACAGGCTGGCCGCTTCCGGGCAGACGGCGCGCTCGCTGCGATCGAAGCCGAACTCATCGATGCTCAGCAGACGGAACTTGGCGTAGAAGCGTACGCGGTCGTGCACGGTCTGGTCCGCCAACGCGGCCGTGAGGTCTTCCAGGAGTTCGCCACTGGTGACGTAACGAACGCGCTGTTCCAGCAGGCACGCCGCCAGGCCGATACTCTGGATCAGTCGGCTCTTGCCCAGGCCGGATTGGCCGACGAAGACGACGTTCTGCTTGCGGCGGATGAAGTCGGCCTGGGCCAGGGCTTCGATCTTCAGGCGGGGGATGGTCGGATTGAAGTTCCAGTCGAAGCTGCTCAAGGGCAGCGCTTCGCGGAAGTGGGCCTCCTGGATGAGACGTTCGATGCGGCGCTGACGGCGCAGGCCGGCCTGATCGGCGAGGAGGCGCTGCAGGAACTCCAGGTGCGACCAGCCGACGTCCTGGGCTTGCTTCAAGACCTCGTCGAGTTGGTCGGCGGCCACGGGAACACGCAAGGTCGCGAAGTCGGCGAGGATCTGCTCACGCAGGATGGGACCGGTGGCGGTCTTGGTCGGGCTTGTCTTGTGGCTCGTCTTCGGACGGCGTGGCATCGGCTTCCTCGGGTGCGAGCAACTGCTGGTAGTCGCTGGTCGGGCGTGGACCAATCGGTTCTTGGCGCAGGCTGGGATCCAGGGCGTCCTGGTGCAGTTCGGCGAGTTCGGCCAGCACGGGCTTGGGTCGGGCCCGCGCCGCCAGAATGCGGCGCATCGCGGCCAGCGAGAACGCGCCGAAGCGGACGGCGTGCTCCAGCGCCGCCAGCACATCCTGGCGCTGATACTGCGCCAGCAGCACCAGGAGTTGCTGGGCTTGCAGCTTGCCCTGGATCTGCCGGGCGAGCAAACCGTCGAGGAACTGCACCGCCAGCGGCCCCAGTTCGCCGAAACGTTGCTTGAGCAGCAAGGCACGCTGGCCCGGATCGTCGGTGGCGTGATGGCTTTTGAGCGTCTGCCGCACACCACTCTGCGTGCTGGGCAGGCGTCGATGTCGGGCAATCTCCTCCAGACGGATCGAGTAGATGATGACCTCGTCCGCGGTGACGCGCACCGGCAACACCTGGCCGATGTACGACCACGGCAGTGAGTAGAAGTTCAACCGGTAGGCGATGAACCCTTCGACGTTGACATGGCGATACACCACCTGCGCCGTGTCGTAATCGCAAGTCGGCAACGGCAACAGGTGCGGCTGCTCCCGCGCATGACGATCGCGTGGCGCTTCCTTGAAGTCCCGTAAGACCCGCACATCGGCGACGCGCTGTAGCCACCAAGCCGTCACCTCATTGAGATGCTCGAGGGTGTCGAAGGTGCGGCCATTCAGCAGGCTCGTTTCGACGTAGAAGAACTTCCGTTCGACTTTGCCCTTCGTCTGGGGTCGGCGAACGCGGCACGCCTGCGGACGGAACCCATAATGCGTGGCGAAGGCCAGGAACTTGGGGTTGTACAGTGGACCGTCGGCGTCGTGCCGCAGGACCACGGCCTTGAAGTTGTCGTACAGGCAGACGCGGGCGACGCCGCCCAGATGATGGAACGCCTGCACGTGCTCGCGCAGGGTCGTCGGCAGGTCCTGCGCCTCGACCCAGCGCAGGTACTGCCGCCGCGAATAGCCCAGCAGGTAGCTGAACAGGTACACGCGCCGCCGGCCCGCGCGCGTGAAATCGAGATCGTAGACGCCGAAATCCATCTGGGCTTGCTGACCAGGCTCCGTCTCGAAGCGCGGCACCGGCGGCGGCGTGGGCCGCGGCCGCAAGAGCCGGACACGCTGCCGCACCACCGTGTAGCCCCCGGCAAAGCCGCGCTGCCGCAGTTCTTGCAGCGCACGCTCGACGGTCAGGCTCGGATACTTCCCGAGCAGTTCCTTCAGGATCGGTTCGAACGGGTCGAGGATGCTCGGGCGTGGGCCTGGGCGCGGCCCGGGTGCCGGCGCGGACCGGCCGTCGCGCTGCGCCTGCACGCGCGCCAGCGCGCGGGCCACGGCGCCACGCGAGATCCCCAGGTCGGTGGCGATCGACCGGATCGACGCCCCCGCCTGATGCCGCTGCACGATCTCGTGACGCAAGGCATCATCCATCGCCGCCTCCGCTGCGCGTGCAGGCCGGTCCCAGCACCAGTTCCGCGACGTTGCCCGCCTGGTCGCCGACGCGCGTCAGCAGCGGTTCCAGGATCGCGCGATCGCGCTCGCACAGTTCCCGCTCGTTGGGAGTGTGCAACCAGTTCTCCACCCGTACCAGTGCTTCCAGGGCCTGCGTCAGGTGCCGCCCCAGCCAGTTGCCGGCAGGGCTCAGGCGTGGATCGCGCAAGGCCACCGGCAGACTCCGCGTTTGCGCCAACGCCTCGCGCGGCTTCGCCAGCACGAACGCCGCCTGCTCCGGCGACGCACCTTGCAACAACTCGATCAGCCCGCTCACTTCCTGGGCCGTCAGCGCCTCGCGGCGCGTCAACGCCAGCACCGCTTGCTGGTTGCCCGCGGGCAACCGCGTCAGTTGCCGCGCCAGCGCCGGTCCCAACAGACCCAGACGCAGATCCTCCTTTACCTCGGCGCTGAGCTTCTCCAGCAGGGCCAGCCGTCGGCAGACCCAGCTCTTGTGCTGCCCCAGCAGGTGGGCCGCTTCCACCTGCGTCAGCCCATCCTCCCGTACCAGGGCCTGCACGATCCACGCTTCCTCCAGTTCCCGCACCGGCCGCTGCCCGCGGTTGAGTCCCAGGATCGCCGCCTTCGCCGTCCGCTCGTCCACGTCGAGCACGCGCACGCTCAACGTCGCCCAGCCGGCCACCTGGGGCGCTGCCGCCAACCGCTTGAACCCATCGAGCACTTCCAACTGCGGTCCCTGCCGGCAGGTTGCCACCAGCGGCGACAACTGACCCCAGCGCCGCAGCGATCCGGCCATCGCTTCCTCTGCCGCCGGATCCGCCAGTCGGTAGCGCCGATAACTCTGGCCCAACGCAGTCAGGGGCACCGGCCGGATGCTGCCTTCGTCCCAGCTCATGGATGTTCCCTCCACGCGGACCCCAACACGCCGAAGAAAGGAAACGGGGGGCCGGGATGAGCCGAACCCGCCCGCTCCTTCCTCCGTGTTGGGTCGGGGGAACTTTAAGATGTCGCCGACGAGGATCCCACATGCAACGACATGCTCAGGACGTATCCGGCCGTGGACGACGCCGGCGCAGACGTTGCCGCCGCCAACGCCGCCGCCGTTGGCGATAGCGTGCTTCGCGATCCAGCACGCGGCGCAAGGCCAGGCGGCAAGCCAGGCTGCAAAAACGCTTGCAGGAGAGTGCGTGCACCACCACGAAGAGCACGTAACAACCTGGCCGATCACACATCCGCTTGCAAGAATCTTCGCTCGGACAGGCTGGGCGCTGGCCCTCGCGCGTCGCGGCCTGGTCAGCTGGCGGCGTCGGTGTGGTCGGAGGCGGTCGACGCTGTCGATAACGATGTTGCTGCGCGCGCCGGCGCTCCCGTCCGTGGGTGCTGGTGCGATAGCGCCGACTGGCTTTGGCCCGGCGCCACCGCCGCGCCTGCTCCCGGCAGGTAGCCGAGCAATACCGGCATTGCGGGCATGGCGGCAGGAACCAGCGCTCGCAGCCTTTGAGCAGGCAGCGGCGAACGCGACGAGGACCGTGGGCCTCTTGCCGGATGCGTGTGACGAGATGCAATGAAGATGGGCCTGAGGGAGGTTGTGCTCCCGACGGTCAAGTCTCGGAGCCAGGTGGCAACCTGGCTCCGAGGCGCTTGGCGCTGGCGCGCTCGGAGTTGCTGTAAGCTTACTTCAGAACCACCTCCCGCGAACAGGAAGACGCGCTCTGGCCCGGGCCACCCCGCGATTGTGGCCCCGTTCAAAAGCGCTGCTGACACATTGGCCTGGAACACGATCTCCGCCACCGGCGTCGTGCGGTCGTTGGTCAGGTAGTAGAGGTAGCGGTAGTCGTCGAACAGCAGGCGTTGTCCCTGCT
>JACQED010000495.1 GCA_016200785.1 Chloroflexota bacterium | reverse complement strand
GGATCGTGTCCTGGGTCCCTCCCGCTCTCCAGGTCGGCTTGCTGGCGTAGAAGGTGATCTCCAGCGGACCGTCGAGGTGGATAACCGGAGCGTCGGCCGGCTTGGCGCCGAACTCCAACACGCCGTTGGTGTCAAAGATGGTCAGCATGTAGGAGACGCGCCCGCCGACGCCGCCCCCTTTCAGCGAGGCGCACTCCACGTCGATGGCGAGCTGCCCGGTCAGCGCGTCGGGTCTTTTCTTGATGGCTGCGCCCACTTGCGGCAGTGCAAGCACGTTCGGATTATCGGCAACCAATTTGAGAGGGAAGACGCTCACTTCCAGCCCCTTGTGCGTCTTGCCGCCGACGTGCAGCTCGCCGACGTCGAATTGGAACGCACCTTCGGCAACGCCGGGGAGGGACTTGGTCGCGGCAACTTTTTCGCCGACTTCGGTGAGGTCGCCGTTGCCGTTGCGGTCCACATAGAGCGTATCACCGTCCTGGACGAGCCAAACGCGGTGCTTCGCCTCGGCCCCAAAGACGAGCAGACAGTACTTCGGTTTGCCGGTGTATTTCGGTTCCTTCAGAATGGTGCGATCGACCTTGGAGAGATCGCCCGCCGTAGCGACGCCACACGCCGCCAACAGCAAAACACAAACGACGGATCGCATAAGGCACCTCGGTCGGTAGTAAGCCACACCTGCTCAATCCAAATCCAAGCTCTGAAACTCGCCCTTCGCATCCAGCACCGTTGCCCAGACCTTGTGCGATCCTTGATGCTCACTGGGGCCGAAGGTGAGCGGCGCGCCCAGGCCGAAATCGAGACCGCGAATGGATTCGATGGCTTCGACGAGCGCTTCGGTCGTCAAATCGGGGCCGGCTTTATCGAGTGCGGTGCAGAGGAGCTTGGCGGCGATGTAGCCTTCGAGCGAAACGAAGCCGGGGCGCTCTTCGGGGGAGAACTGGGCGAGGTGTTCGCGATATTGCAGGACGCCGGTGGCGCTGGAGCCGTGGAAGGGGACCACCTGCGTGACGATTACGCCTTGTGCGTACATGGGCGACATTTCCATGAGCGTCTCGGCCAAGGCGTCGCTGCCCACGAAAGAGACATTGCTGAAGATCGGATTCATGCCGGCGTCGCGGACGCGCTTGATGAAGGCGGCCGCCGGCCGATATGTGGGGACCATGACCACCGCCTTGATCCGGTCCTTGTGCTTGAGCAACTCGGCGACGGCGGCGTCCACGTTGCTCGAGTTGCGCTCGTAGCCCACGCGGAGAATCTTGTCCGTGTCGAAGCCGACTTTGCGCAATGCCTTGGCGACGCCGTTGAAGCCGGCGTCGCCGTAGCCGTCCTGCTGGGCGAAGACGGCGATCTCGTCGGGCTTAAGCTTGCGCACGCCGAGCAAGTAGTGCACGATGGCGGCGGTTTCCTCGGCGTAGCTGGCGCGGTAGTTGAAGACGTAGCGGTCGGGCGGATCGCGCCGGAGCAGGCCAGCGCCCGTAAAGGCGCCGAAGAACACGCGCTTGTGCTTGAGGATCAAAGGCACGGCCACCTCGGCGGTCGGCGTCCCCACGTTGCCGACGAAGGCGAAAACAGGCCGTTTGTCGAGCATATCCTGCATTGTTTCGGCGCAGCGCTTGGGTTCGTAGCCGTCGTCCAAGGAAAGGAGCTTGAGCTTACGTCCATGAATGCCGCCGGCCGATTCATTGACATGGCGAAGATAAGTTTCGATGCCGGTCTGCATGCCGCGGCCGAGTTCCTTGGCCGGACCGGAGAAGGGCGCGCTGATGCCGAGCGTGATCTCGCCAGGGGTGACGCCCGGAGCGCTGGCCGTCAGCGTGGACTTGTCGGCGCCGGAACCGTCGCCGGCGCCACTGGCGTGGCGGTCGTCTTGCCTGCCTCCGAAAGCCAGCCACAGCGCCAGCGCGCCGCCGATAAGAATCAGCGCCGCGAAAGCCGCCAGCGTGATGTGCCGTGACTTGGATGGCGGCGCGGGCACGCCCGTTACGGTCGGGGGGTGACGGTGAAATTGCGTGGCCGACTTTGGAGCGACGGCGGTGGTTGTAGCGCCTGTTGAGCCGCCCACGCGAACCCGGGGATTGCTCAAGATGCCCGTCAAGATGGCCTCCAACGCTCCCTTGAACTCGCCGACACTCTGGTAGCGGTCTTCGGGCGCGATGCTCATGGCCTTGTGCAGCACCGGCTCCAGCGCCTCGGCGCCGGCCAGTCCCTGGGCCGGGAAATCGATCGGCTCCGGCGCCTGGGTCATCTGTTTCGCCAGAACGGAATTGAGCGTCTTTCCCGTGTAGGGCGGCCGGGCCGTAAGGAGGAAATAGAGGATGGCGCCCAAGCCGTAGACGTCGGCCCTGGCATCGGGTTCGCCGGTGCCTTCGAGCTGCTCGGGAGCGGTGAAGCCGCAGGTGCCGACGCCGACGCCGGCCTGAGTGACGGCCAGGCCCGACTCGGGCGTTGGGGTCGCCGGTTTCGCCAGGCCGAAGTCGAGGAGCTTGACGACGGGTTCGGACGACCCGGGCACACTGACGACAAAGACATTGGAGGGTTTGAGATCGCGGTGAACGATGTTGGCCTGATGTGCCGCGGCGATGCCCGCGATGATCTGCCCCATCAAGTGCAGCACCTGGCGCAAGGGCGGCCGGTTCTGCGCGGTGACGAAGGCGTCCAGCGGTTTGCCGGACAAGAGTTCCATGACGATGAACGGCGTCGCGGCCGGCTCGGCGCCTCCTAGCGCGGTAGTCCCGAAATCGATGATGCTGACGATATTGGGGTGATTGAGCTGGCTGAGTATTTTGGCTTCGCGAAAGAACCGTTGGACCGTGTCCTCGGAGAGCTTGTTCGTCGCCGACAGGGTCTTGATGGCGACCGCGCGGCCCAAGGAAAGTTGTACGCCGCGATAAACGGTCCCCATGCCCCCCTCGCCGAGCTTGGATTCGACGCGAAACGCGCCCTTGAGAACCTCGCCCGCCAGCGACGCCGCCGGCCCGCCTCCCGCTTCGCTCTCCGGCACGTGCGTCGACTCGAAGACGCTTGTTGGATGATTGGTGTTTTCGGAGGCGGACATCAAGAAGTCTCCAGGGTGCAAGCACGGGGTTGGTGGCACGCCCACGTCTCGCATTGCACAGTTTCGGGTGCCGCATACGATGACGTGGACGTGCCACCGTGCCGCCCGGCGCCGCAGACGATCAAGCTCGTATTATATTTCGATTGCTGCGTAATGGAATTGGACTGAGGGACTGGGTGGCGCGCGGGATGAAGCGGTCGTCATCCAACGTTACTCACCGTCGAATGAAGACAAGCCGTCCTCATCGTCGCGGCTTGTGAACCGCGCGGCATGAATTTCAAGGACGCGGGCTGAAATATCGCGGCGGACAAAGAAAAGAAAGGCGAAATCCCCATATACGGGATCCGAAAGCGTCAACGGACACGTGAACATGTTGGCGAAGGGCACCACGACCGTGGGGTCGTGCAGGGTCGCAACCGCGGCAGGGTCGACGGCCTGCGCGAACGCGGCGAGGATCGCGTCCTCGTACTCCTCCGGTGCGTCGGTCTCTG